>CACXFW010000370.1 GCA_902767065.1 uncultured Lachnospiraceae bacterium
GCGGACAAGCGGTGAAACCGCTCTGTCCGCCCACAGCGAAGAACACGAAGTGTTCTGAGCAATGGGGGTGCTGAATAGTTACTCTGACATAGGAAACAGAAGCTTTGGGAGGATGAAATGAGAGAAAGGATCGTCTTTCAGGAAGAGGACCTGATCGCGGTGGTCGCGCCGCATCCGGACGATGAGTGTCTGGGTGCGGCAGCGGCACTGCTTCTTGCGCCGGACCGGACCGATATCTACGTGCTCACGGACGGAAGATACGGAAATCCGGACAAGAGCGCCGAGGAAGAGGCTAAGAACCGCAGAATGCAGTTTGAGGCCGAGATGGAGGCTGTAAAGCCTCGCGCCTTTCAATGGCTCGGCTTTGAGGACACGACCCTTCAGAAAAACCTGGATGCTGACCTTAAGATCGACTTCACCCCCTACACGAAGATCTTTCTTCCCTGGAACCAGAGCGCCCATCCGGATCACCGGGCCGCGGCAATCATGTGCTGCAAGGCCATCCATGAGCAAAAGGCGAAGGCAGAATGCTTCATGTATGAGATCACCAGGCCATTTCACTATCCGACTCACTGCATTGACATTACCGGACTCCTCGAAGAAAAAAAACGTCTGATCCGTTTTCATCAGGACCAGAATCCGCAGGAGGAGATCAATCTCTCACTCAACCGTTTCCGCGGAGCACAGATGATCTCGGATCCAAAGTGCAGGTATGCTGAGTGCTATCTGAAAGTGGATGCGCAAAAGCTCGCATACAATCCGGATCTGATCATCAAGCTCTATACGCTGCGGGAAGATCCCGCGGCAGAAGCCGCCCTCGAAGAGATGGGTATCCGGTTCAAGCGGGTGATGCCTCCCGACTTTACAAAGGTCTATGAGTTTATCAAAGACACTTTCGCGCCCTCCTGGGCCGACGAGGCTCTCGCCGCGATGATGCATGGTGCCTGCCATGTGGCGGTTCGTGACGGTAAGATCCTCGCCTTCGGCTGCGCAGGCTCCCTTGCTCCGGATTATGCCGGACCGGGCGGCACCATCCCTGAAGCGCGCAACATCGGGATCAACAAGGTGCTGATGCAAAAGTCCTTCCGCTTCCTGATAGAGCAGGGATTTCAATATGCCGTCTGCGGCTCTGTCTCCCCGCAGGAACAAAGAATTGCCGAGAGCATTGCGGATGTAGTCATTGTGAAAGACAGCAAAGACGCCTACAGGAATCTGCTGAAGCGCTGAGAATTCCAGCGTCCCGTTTCCTGTACCATCGTCCCGTTTCCTGTTTCCGCATCCTTCTTCAGGCAGCAGGAGGTTCTGTCCATGTCGCCGGATATACGCTTTATTGAAAAACTGGAAAAAAACTGTAACACTTCCCCGGAAAACATCGCCCTGATCTCCGTGGAGTTTGCAAAAAGCCTGACCTATGCAAAGCTCTGGGAATATTCAGGCCGTGTTTACAGCTTCCTGAAGCATGAGAGCATCGGGAAAGAAGACATCGTAATGATCGCACTCCCGAGAGGAATCAGCCCGGTCATCGCCCTGATTGGCATCTGGCGCGCAGGCGCGGCGGCAGTGATGCTCGACGCGGACTATGGGAGCGAACGGATGGAGTACATCATGCGCAATTCCGGCTGTGTCCTGAAGATCGACACAGACCTTTTTACCAGGATCATGAACTGTGCCTCCCGGGACGGATATGAGGAAACATCTCCTCATGACCTCGCCTATCTCATCTATACCTCCGGGACGACGGGAAATCCCAAGGGTGTGATGCAGGAATACGGGACGCTGGACATGTGCGTCAGAATGCATTACTGCGCAGATCGTTCCGTAATCGACGGCAGATTTGCCCTGATTTCACCGCTTTACTATGCGGTCACCATGCTCGTGATTCCGCCGCTTCTTTACAACGCTCAGACCATTGCCGTGATTCCGGTGAAGATCTTCAAAGATCCGGACCTCCTTCCCGAATGCATCGAGAAGAATCAGCTCACGACGCTTTTCATCATTCCTTCCATGCTGAAGCGGCTGAAGCGCATCCCCGGTTCGCTGACGAAGATCATTGTCGGAGGGGAAGCGGTAACAAACATTTTCAGCGATCGTGTGGAAATCTTCTGCGGCTACGGCCAGTCGGAATCCGGCTTCAACATCACGACCTTCCTGATCGACCGGGAATATGACATCACACCCGTCGGCAGGATGGGGGAACAGAAAGCAAAGATCTCAATCATGGACGATGAAGGGAGAATCCTTCCGGCCGGGGAAACGGGAAATCTCTGTTATCAGGCACCGTACTTCAGAGGCTATCTCGGCCTGGATGATCTCACGCAAAAGGTCCGTCTGAACGGCTATATCCGATCCGGCGATTACGGAGTGATCCGTCCGGACGGGAAGATCTATATCACCGGCAGGACCGATGAAATGATCAAAATCCGGGGAAACCGGATCGAACCGGCGGAAGTCGAAGCAGTCCTCAAGGATCTTTTGCAGGTGGAATGGGTGGCGGTCAGAGGGATCCGTGATCATCAGAGAACATATCTTTGCGCGTACTACGAAAAAGAGCCGAAAAGATCCATCGAGGAGGTATTAAAGCTTGCCCTCAGGAGACTTCCATCCTATATGATCCCGTCCTGTTTTATGAAGATTGACCAGATTCCGCGTGACGCGAATGGGAAGATTTCGAAGAAAAGCCTTCCTGTTCCAGACAGAGAAAACACATCTGAGTCCAGAGAGGGGGAGCCGGTTTGAATTTATACCATTGCGCAACGATGTATCAGGTCCTGGAAGCGATCGTTCACAGCGACACAGTCCACCAGGGAGAGATAAACGTTCTTCTGCTGGCAGATTTCTCAACCAGAAAATACCATGATTACAGGGAACTGGAGGCCTTTTTCAAGGAAGTAAGGCTCTTCCCTTACCGGTCCATCTCCAATGATCCCGAGACCATCCTGGAAGAGGTGGAAAACGCGTATCTTGAAAGTGTGCCGTATGGAATCGCGCAGTTTGAGCACATCTATGTCGCCGCCTCTTACTATTATTTTTCCCTGTATCTGATTGCGCGCAGGATTCCCTTTCACATCTTTGAAGACGGAGGAGGGATTCTTTCCAAGCCGAAGATTCTGTACGGGATTATCGGGGATATTACTCCCATTATGGCGGAGATTGCCCAGACGTACGGTCTTCTGGACGGTAGATGCGAATACGTTCGCGACGTCATCTGCAACTTTTCCGCCCAGAGCTTTATCGCCGACGACCCGAAATGGAAAGATTTTGATCCGGCGCTGGAGATCACACATCTTCGCCCGGAGACAATCCGCCGGATTCTCAATTTCTTCCGGCTGGAACCCATCTGTGGGATTCCTGAGAACGCGGCCATGGTCTTTACGCAGCAGTTTGCGAATCTGTATACCACTTCCCGGGAAAATCAGATTGCCATCTATCAGGTCTCGGCCGATTTCTTCCTTCCGGATCAGTCCCTGATCATCAAGCCGCATCCGGACGACACCGTGGATTACCAGGCCATCTTCCCCGAGGCAAGAATCATTCGCGGAAGATTCCCCGCGGAGCTTTTGCCGGTTCTCCTGGACCGGATTCCCGAAACTTCTTTCACGGTTTCTTCCTCTTCTGTCCGGAATATCCGGAGCATCTTCCGGAAGAATATCCTCTGCGGCTATGATTTCCCGAATACCTTTCGCTCAATCGACCGTTATTACTTCGCCCTGAGGCTGATTTCAGAGATCGAAAGCCTGAAGGGGGTCCCGGTCCACACCTTCGGCGTGGACGTGTACATGCTTGAAAGTATTGCGGAGCATTCCCTGAAGATCCGCTTTCCCTTTATTCATGAAACTGCCCTGAAAAAGGAAACAGACTGCCGTCAGGTCTGGATCATCGGTGACAGTACTTTCCAGAGCGATTTCTTTCAGACGAAAGAGAAGGATACGTCCTTTGCATACCGAGAGGTTGCGGTGAAGGGCGTTGAGCTTCCAAAGCCTGCCCCGCCACATAAAAAGGAAGACAGCATCGAGGAGGATTCCGCCAGGAAGCCGGAGCATCACACCAAAGCGCTCTGCGCGGCCGCATTCCTTGAGGAGGCCGGGATGGAGGATCTGCTTGTTTTCCTGAATCCACGCGGCGATTCCTGCTTTTTTGAGGACACAACCTATGACGTCCCGCAGGACGTCAGTAAGCCGGGCATCTGCGGCAAAAGTGGCTGCAGAAAGGAGGGGCAGAAGGTACTTCGCCCCGGGATGATTCCGCTTTGCGTGAAAAAAAGAAGACTCAGGGAGGAAAATGTCTTCTTCCCTGACAACGATGAGACAATCTATGCGTACACCCTGGACGACGGGATAAAAGAAAGGGTCATGCGGTTTCATGCTGAAATCGTTCTCAGAAACGCCGGGCTTACTGAGGAGATACGATCTATGGATCCTCTGTCAGAAGCCTCCGTCACCCTCTCTGATACCAGAATCTCCATGGAGGAGTATCTTGATCTGGCGATGGATCTCAATGACATGAGCATGAAGCCTTTTCTGAGGGATAAGATCAATCTGTTCTTACGTCCGGGCATCCGGGAGTATCTGCGCAGGAGTGCGCTGGAGACTGCCTCTGCGTCCGATGAGGAGATCCGGCAGTTTCTGCAAACCTTTGGAAAGATCACGGGGAAGCATAATTCTGTCGCCGGGGAAGGCTTCCGGATCTATACGGACGGTGAGGAAGGCAGCGGGGAAGACATCGTCGCC
>CACXFW010000371.1 GCA_902767065.1 uncultured Lachnospiraceae bacterium
CCCCCTGGAACCGCTCAGATCCGTCAGATAAGCAAGCTTATCTGACTGGATCATGAGCAATTCCAGGAGGTGCTGAATAATTACTAAACTATGGTTTATAGAGAAGAATGACAGTGGGGAGCAAAAGCCCTACACATACCCGTAGATCCCCCGGACAGATACCTCGCCGGAAACAACGCGGTGAATCTCCCCGTTCTGTGTTTCCACGATTAAGGCGCCCTCTTCATCGATGCCCCGGGAGCATCCTGTATATTCGCCCTTTGGATCCAGCACGCGGACCGGCTGGTTCCTGTTCACGCTGAGCGCGTTGTAGTCATCCTGAAGTCTCTTCAGGCTGCCGTCCTCTTCAAACAGACCATACAGCCGCTCGAATTCTTCCATTACCCCGGCGATCAGCTGCGCCCTGTTTACCTCATGCCCGGTTTCCAGCTTCAGGCTCGTCGCGACAAGGCGGATCTCTTCCGGAAACCAGGTCAGATTGGCGTTAATGCCGAATCCGATCACGATATAGTGAACCTCTCCGATCTCCGCGCTCATTTCCGTCAGGATCCCGCAGAGCTTCTTTCCCTTTACAACAATGTCATTCGGCCACTTTATTCCCGCATGGATCTCATACAGGGAGTTGACGGCACGCGCCACGGCCAGTCCCATGACCAGGGTGACCATGGAGATCAGCTCCGGCGCAAGCCTTGGGCGAAGGAGCAGGGAACATGCAATCGCTTCCTTCGGGGGCGTGACCCAATGCCGTCCCGATCTTCCCTTTCCGGCGGTCTGCTCGTCCGCAATGACCAGCGTTCCGTCCTTCGCCTCTTCATTCTCCGCGATCCTTTTGGCATACTGGTTCGTCGAATCGATGGAGGCAAAATACCGGATCTCTCTCCCCATCCGTTCTGTATCCAGCCAGCTTCCGACCTCTCCGGACGCAATCGTATCAGGAACTCCCACAAGGCGGTATCCCTTCCGGTTTACAGCCTCAATCTCGTAGCCCTCCTCCTGAAGGGCCCGGATATGCTTCCAGACAGCAGTGCGTGAAATGCCGATGCGCCCGCTCAGCTCCTGTCCGGAGACAGAGCCGCCGGACAGGCGCAGTATTCTGAGAATCTCATTTTTCGTGTCCATCAGCGATCATGCCCTTTCTCAAAATCTGCCGGGATCTGTTTCATCGCAGAGGAAATGACAGCCTTAGAAAAAGCAGCGCTGCTCTGCCTGTCACCGTCCGCCGCACGCATCACGTCCAGTTCAGATAAGCAAGCAGTCCGAAGCAGACGCTGCCGGCGGCAAACAGTCCTGCTGTCTGTATCCAGGATTTGACCAGAATGCCCCGGATCGCAAGTACGTAATTCATGATCCCGCAAAGGACAGCGATTGCTCCGGGCACCCACAGATCCCGGTTGAGATTCAACACAAATACCAGGCCCAGAGCAAGAATCGTGGCGGCAATCAGCAGGCTGAAGGCCTCCAGAATATGGCGGTCCCTGAGATTCTTCCGATACTCTTCCGATGGAGTATATCTGTTCGTCATAGTGTCAGGTCCATCACTGCTTTAATCGTATGCATGCGGTTCTCCGCCTCGTCAAACACAATGGACTGATCCGATTCGAACACTTCGTCCGTGACCTCCATGGCCGTAAGATGATACTTCTCATGGATCTTCTGTCCGATCGTCGTATTCAGGTCATGGAACGCCGGCAGGCAGTGCATGAACACCGCCTCAGGGCCCGCCAGATCCATGACATGCGCATTGACCTGGTATGGACTGAGCCTGCTGATCCGCATCTCCCAGACCTCGTCCGGCTCACCCATGGATACCCATACATCCGTATAGATCACATCAGCGCCTTTGCAGCCTTCCTCTACGCTTTCCGTCAGAGTGATGCTTCCGCCGGACTCCGCGGCCCAGGCTTCGCATTGCTTCACCAGCTCCGGATTCGGGAAGTACCCCTTTTCCGTGCATGCGGTAAAATGAAGGCCCAGCTTCGAACAGGCTACCATCAGAGAATTGCCCATGTTGTATCTGGCGTCTCCCATGTAGGTCAGCTTTCTTCCCTTCAGATCCCCGAAATGCTCCCGGATCGTCAGCATGTCCGCAAGCATCTGTGTCGGATGATATTCATTGGTCAGGCCGTTCCAGACCGGAACGCCGGCATGTTCCGCCAGCGCTTCCACGATCTCCTGCCCATAGCCCCTGTATTCGATCCCGTCATACATGCGCCCGAGCACCCGCGCGGTATCCGCGATGCTTTCCTTCTTTCCGATCTGGGAGCCGGAAGGATCCAGGTAAGTCACCTGCATTCCGAGGTCGTACGCCGCCACCTCAAAAGAGCAGCGGGTTCTCGTGCTGGTCTTTTCAAAAATCAGCGCGATGTTTTTCCCCTCGTGAAAACGATGCGGCTTCCGTTCCCTCTTCAGTGCCTTCAGCAAGGCCGCGCGGTCGATCATGAATCGGATCTCGTCCGGTGTAAAGTCCTTCAGTGTCAGAAAACTGCGTCCCTGTAAATTCATTACTGATTCATTTCTCCTGTCATATCTGCATCCGGCATTCCTGCCGCTCATCTTAAGATACTGCCTTACTCCGCGCTTGTTTCTTCTTCCGGAACAAGCCTGGTGTCCGACGCCACCTCCTGGATCGACTTGACGAGACCGGCCAGATTCTGGATCTCGCTCGGAATGATAACCTTCGTAGCCCTTCCATTTGCGACAGTCGGCCATACCTCAAGGCTCTTCAGCGCGAGAACCGCCTGATCCGCTCCTGCTTCCTTGATCATGCGGATTCCGTCCGCGGTCGCCTGCTGCGTCGTGCGGATCGCCTCCGCCTTACCCTGTGCCTCACGGACCATCTTCTCTTTCGCGGCCTCAGCTCTGAGAATTGCGGCTTCCTTCTCCGCCTCCGCCTCAAGGACCGCGGACTCTTTCTTTCCTTCCGCTTTCAGGATCGCGGACTTCTTTTCACCCTCGGCAGTCAGGATCGCGGCTCTTCTCTCACGTTCGGCCTTCATCTGACGTTCCATCGAATTCTTGATATCTTCCGGGAGAATGATGTTCTTCAGCTCGACGCGTCCCACCTTGATTCCCCACGGGTCTGTCGCCTGATCCAGCGTAGCGCGCATATTCGTGTTGATGATCTCACGCGAGGTAAGCGTCTCATCCAGCTCCATTTCACCAATGATGTTTCGAAGCGTGGTTGCGGTCAGGTTGCCGATCGCCATGATCGGATTCTCAACGCCATAGGTATACAGCTTCGGATCGGTGATCTGGAAGAACACAACTGTATCGATCTGCATTGTGACGTTGTCCTTCGTGATCACGGGCTGGGGCGGAAAGTCTACGACCTGTTCCTTCAGCGTAACCCGCTTTGCGATCCGGTCTATAAATGGTGCCTTCAGATGCAGGCCGACGTCCCAGGTCGCCTGGTAAGCGCCAAGCCGTTCCACGATCACGGCCGTTGCCTGCGGAACAATCCGAATGCTTGTCATAATGATCCACACGATCAGGATCACCAGAATGATCCCGACCAGCATACCGATATTGAAACTCATACTACTGCCTCCTTCCATTCACTGTGTCCATTCTGTCCTCGGCAAAACACGCCGCCGGCACGATACGCCAGACCGGTCAGACCGGCTTCCCGGAAAACACGCCGCCGGCACGATACGCCAGTCCGGTCAGTCCGGCTTCCCGGAAAACACGCCGCCGGCACGATGCGCCAGGCCGGTCAGTCCGGCTTCTTCAATGCTTCCACGACAAGGCGTACCCCGTCAACCTCCCGGATCACGACGACGGTCTCCTTTTCGATCTTCTCATCGTCATTCCTGCATTTTGCGCTCCAGAACTGTCCGTTTACCTGAACCTCGCCCTTTGCGCGCAGGTTGTCGATCGCCTCTGTCACGATGGCCCTTTTCCCGACCAGCGCCTGCGCCCCGCTCCGGATCTGATCCTTCTGCTTCACCGCAAATCTGTTTGCCAGCGGCCGGATCAGGAACAGCAGAATCAGCGAGACTCCCAGAAAAACAAGTACCTGGATCCATAGTCTGTCAACGAAAAACGAAACCACAAACGCCGCGAGGCTTCCGCCTACAAACCAGATGGAAACCAGGCTGACCGTAACCATTTCCACAACCAGGAAAATGATCATTATGACCAGCCAGAAGATTGCCTCCGTACTCACATGGCTTCCCCCCTTTCCACAATCCAAACTGCGATTCTTATCATTATCGTTACTATTC
>CACXFW010000372.1 GCA_902767065.1 uncultured Lachnospiraceae bacterium
CCCCTGGAACCGCTCAGATCCGTCAGATAAGCAAGCTTATCTGACTGGATCATGAGCAATTCCAGGAGGTGCTGAATAATTACGATTCAGGAAGGATACCGGATTATCATGAAGACCATTTCTGTTTTGGGCAGTACAGGATCGATCGGTACACAGACGCTTGATGTCGTGAGGCATCATCCGGATATCAGGGTGGCGGCGCTGTCTGCGGGGAAAAATGTGGCTCTCCTTGAGGAGCAGATCCGCGAATTCAGGCCGCGCCTTGCGGCGCTTGCGGATGAGGCGGCGGCAAGGGACCTGAGAAGCCGGATCCGCGATCTGGATGTACGTGTCGCATATGGGATGGACGGGCTGATTGAAGTGTCCTCCATCCGTGAGGCGGATATCACGGTGACGGCGATTGTGGGCATGATCGGGATTCTGCCGACGATGGAGGCGATCCGCGCCGGGAAGGATATCGCGCTTGCGAACAAGGAAACGCTGGTGACGGCGGGACATCTCATCATGCCGCTGGCAAAGGAGTGCGGCGTCAGGATCCTGCCTGTGGATTCTGAACATTCGGCGATCTTTCAGTCTCTGAACGGGGAGAAGTATGAGCGGATTGAGAAGATCCTGCTCACCTGCTCCGGCGGACCGTTCCGAGGTTTTGATTCAGGGGCGCTGGAGAAGGTCACAGTGGAGGATGCGCTGCGTCATCCGAACTGGAACATGGGTCCGAAGATTACCGTCGACAGTGCGACACTGGTAAACAAAGGACTTGAAGTCATGGAGGCAGGGTGGCTGTTCGGCGTGGATTGGGACCGGATCGAGGTGGTGGTGCACCCGCAGAGCGTGATCCATTCCGCGGTTTCTTTTGTGGACGGAGCAGTGATTGCCCAGATGGGGACCCCGGATATGCGTCTTCCGATCCAGTATGCCCTGTTCTGGCCGGACAGGCGCAGAATGGAAACAAAGCGCCTGGATCTTTGCTCTCTTGGAGCGCTGACCTTTGAAAAGCCTGACACCACGGTGTTTCGCGGACTGCCCCTGGCGCTCAGGGCGATGAAGGAGGGCGGAACCATGCCGACCGTTTTCAACGCGGCAAATGAGATGGCAGTGTCGAGGTTTCTCAGGCGTCAGATCTCATTTACGGACATTTACCGCATGATTGAATCCTGCATGGATGCGCACACCGTGTCCCCTGAACCGGATGTCGCGACGATCCTTTCGGTTGAGAAAGAGGTATACGCGAGGCTGGAAGAGTTATGAGCATCATTGCGGCGGTCATCATCTTCAGCGTGATAGTCCTGTTCCATGAGTTTGGCCATTATTTAGCCGCGCGTACCTTCGGGGTGGAAGTGTTAGAGTTTTCACTGGGAATGGGACCGAGGCTGTTTTCTCGCGTGAGCTTAAGAAGCGGCACCCGCTGGAGCGTTAAGATCCTGCCCTTCGGCGGGAGCTGTCTGATGAAGGGAGAGGATGACGACGATCTGAGCGAGGGAGCCTTCGGGACAAAGAAGATCTGGCAGCGGATCCTGATTGTTGCCGCGGGACCTTTCTTTAATTTTGTTCTGGCGTTTCTGTTTGCGTCCATCATTATCGGGACGGCGGGCTATGATGCGCCGGTGGCGGAATCCCTGACGCAGGACTCTCCCCTGGCCCTGGCCGGGATGATGACAGGGGATGAGATCACCTCGATTGACGGGAAGAAGATTACAATCTACCGGGATATCGTCAATTATGTCTCGTTTGATCTGGGAAATGAAAGCGCGCACAGGCCAGTTCCGGTGGAATGGATCCATGATGGACAGAAAAAGAGCGCCGACATCCTGCTGAAGACATCGTCCGGCTCCCCTGTCTCGGTGTTTGGACTGTATGGCGGAGGACGGTTTTCAGCCCATGGAAACCTTGCGCTGATTCTCCGGTATTCCCTGTATGAGGTGAGATACTGGATCAGAACAACTCTCCTGAGCCTGGCAATGATCGGGAAAGGCAGGGTATCGCTGGACGATGTGTCGGGACCGGTCGGGATCGTGGGAGTGATCAGTGATACTTACCGGGAAACGAAGAAAGAAGGGGCTTTCATGCTGTTTCTCAACATGCTGAATATGGCGATCCTTCTGTCGGCCAACCTTGGGGTCATGAACCTCATTCCCTTCCCGGCGCTGGACGGAGGCAGGATTGTACTCCTTGTGATCGAGGGCATCCGGAAGAAAAAGCTTGGGGAAAAGATCGAAGCGTCGATCAATCTCGCCGGATTTGCAATTCTCATGGGACTCATGGTTGTCGTCCTGTTTAATGATCTCCGGAAGCTGATGTGAACCGGATCGTGAAGCAGACGTTCAAAGAATGCGCTGAACTGAGGAACATACAGAAAGAACCTGCGCAGATTGCGCAGGTTCTTTCTGTATGTTCCAGATCCATGAAATCAACGGTTTCCGGAAGGCCGGGCAAGGTCCGATCCGTGAAATAGCCAGGGGGATTCCCACAGATCTGTGACCTGAAAAGCTGAGCTGTTGACATCCGGCAAAGGCAGGATTATATCAGAATCAGGTAACTATTCAGCACCCCCATTGCTCAGAACACTTCGTGTTCTTCGCTGTGGGCGGACAGAGCGGTTTCACCGCTTGTCCGC
>CACXFW010000373.1 GCA_902767065.1 uncultured Lachnospiraceae bacterium
AGGGGTTTGCGTATTTGCTGTCCGGCCTGGCTTTGGTGGAGTGACGAGAGAGGCGGCAGGAGCATTATCTCAGGGAATCGCCGGCCGTATCAGTGTCTTACAGTAAACGCAGAAAGGAGAATCAAAGATGTATTTTGAGACTGCCACACCTGAGTCGGTCGGGATCCGGTCCGCGGATATCAGGACATTTCTGGAAGAATCATTCAAAGCAGGCATTCAGCTTCACAGCTTCATGCTGGTCCGTCACGGAAAGGTTGCCGCGCAGGGATGGGTGAGGCCTTACAGTGCTGACGCGAGGCATATCATTTATTCCTTCTCCAAGACCTTTACCGCAACAGCGATCGGTTTCGCCATGCAGGAGGGGATTCTCACCCTGGATGAGAAGCTTGTGGATCTGTTTCCGGAAGAGCTTCCTGATACGATCTCTGAGAACCTTGCCCTTGCGGACATTGAGAGCCTTCTGACCATGAGCTGCGGACATGAGACGGAGATTACGAAGAGTGATATTCAGGCGAATGACGGGAACTGGGTAAAGGCTTTTCTGGCGCACGAGTTTGTGTTCCGTCCGCATACCATGTTCCAGTATAATACCTTCGGCACAGACCTTCTGAGCCTGATCCTTGAGAAGAAGTCGGGACAGAAGCTGACGCAGTTCCTCACGCCAAGGCTGTTTGATCCGCTTGGAATCAAGGATGTCTACTGTTCCACGATGGGAGACAGAGCTGTGGCTCCGGATGCCCCTTACAGCCAGGTGGAAGGAGGCGGCTGGGGTTACCACATGCGGACCGAAGACCTTGCGCGGTTTATCTGGTTCCTTGAGCAGCGTGGTGTGTGGGAAGGAAAGCGTCTTCTGAATGAGGACTGGTTCGACCGGGCCTTTACCAGGCAGATTGAGACGATGAACGGCGTCTACGATGCTTCCAGACCGAACTGGCAGAAGGGATACTGCTATCAGTGCTGGTGCAATACGATCCCCGGGACCTGGAGGGCTGACGGTTTGTACGGGCAATTTGGCTATGTCCTTCCAAAGCAGGATGCCATCATGATTATGACTGCAGCTTCTGTGGATACGGAAGGGCAGCTCAGCCTCTTTGCCGAGAATATCGCAAAACGCATGGCTGAGGAACCGCTTCCGGAAGATCCGGCGGAATATGAGGCACTTCAGGAGACGATCCGGGGACTGAGGATTCCGGGCCTTTGGAATATCCGTCAGATCTGGTCAGAACAGGTTCTCGGAGGAAAGACTTACTGCATCGACAATCCGTATGGAATTTCCTTTGAAGAGTTTATCGGCGGGGAAGGTCATTTTGGACATGACAGCCTGGTTCTTCGGAATCTGTCCTTTTCCTTTGATCAGAACCAGCTCCTGATAAGACTTTCCGAGACAGACGGAGAGAAGGAATCTGTGCAGATTCTTCCGGTCGGACTGGACGGGGAGTACAGGGAGTGTACTCTTTCAGACGGAACCTACTATTCCTCCGGAAAATGGGTCTGGTCGGATGAGATGGAGCTTGAGGTCCGCTTCCAGGAAGCCCTCGGTGCGGCAATGATCCGGCTGACCTTTGACGATGCGAACCTGAAGCTGTCCGTCCGCAGTCAGATTCCGGAAGAGCTTGATCTGACGGTCCGTGAAGTCCGTATGCTGTGCGGAACCTGTCAGAATCAGTAAGGGGTCACAGGCACAGGGCTGGCCGGGGTGAGACGTGTAACAACGGGGCCGATATTGCTCAGGCCGGGAGCGGATGCGTTCCTTGTCACTGCCCTGCAAAAGTGGTACAATTTCCATCGGAGGTGGCCCATGTTCATTCTGTTTTTTGCTTTGTGGATCATCCTGAACGGTCGCATCACCCTGGAGCTCGTGCTTCTGGGGATTCTGATTGCTGCGGCCGTCTTTTTGTTTGCGCATTTTGCGTTTGGGTATTCGATTGCGGGAGAGGGCAGAATCCTGAGACATCTGCCGCTGGCAATCTGGTATCTGATCAATCTGACAGTACAGATTGTCATAGCATCCCTGAATGTGATTGCGGTGATCGTCAACCCATCCCGGAAACCGGATCCGGTACTGGTCGAGTTTCATTCCGGCCTTCCGACTGAATTCCAGAATGTCGTGCTGGCCAATTCCATTACCCTGACTCCGGGAACCGTGACAGTCAGCCTGCAGGGTGATCATTTTACGGTACATTGCCTTCTTCCTGACTACGCCAAAGATCTTGCGGAATCCTCTTTTGTGAAGCTGCTCAGACGGTTCACTCCATAGAATGGTGTCAGAGCCGGAGACCCTGGTATCATGTGAAGCTGTTCAGGGGGTTCACTTCATGGAATGAAGTCTGAGCCAAAGACCCTGGTATGAATCGGTAGATAAAGGAGAGATGGAATGTCCATCGAAAGCGCATATCAATATCTGTATCTGAGTGCCGCGATCGTGCTCGGGATCCTGGTCGGTATTGTCCTGATCCGCAGTGTGATCGGACCGCGTATCACTGACCGGATCCTGTGCATCAACATGATCGGGACCCTGGTAATCTGCCTGATCGCGATTCTCGCCCTGCGTCAGAATGAGGGGTACCTCGTGGACATTTCTCTGATCTACGCCATGATCAGCTTTCTGACGGTTCTGATCCTTGCCTCCGTTTACATCCGGAAGAAGGAAGGAAAACCGGATGAAAGGGATGACAGGCCATCCTCAAACCGGCAGATTGGCGAAGGCGGGAAGGAGGCCGGAGATGGGTGAGTGGATACGCTTCTGGATCGTGGCTGTGCTCCTTCTTTCTGGCGTTTTGTGCTTTGTACTTGAGGTAATCGGGATCTTCCGGTTCGGATATGTCCTGAACAGGATGCATGCCTCCGGAATCGGGGATACGATGGGCCTTCTGCTGGTCGTCCTGGCGCTGATGATCGCCTCCGGCTGGAACTTTGTGACACTGAAGCTGCTTCTTCTGATTCTATTCATGTGGCTTACGTCACCGACCAGCACGCATTTCCTCAGTCTGGTTGAGATGAATACCAACCCCTGGCTGGACCGCCATGTGCGCAGGAGGATAGAAGCATGACACCGAGAGAGATATTGACAGTCATCTTGCTGGTGATTCTGATCATCTGTGCGATTTCCGTGAATGTCATCCCGAATCTCCTGCAATCGGTCATTACATTCATGGCTTACAGTTTTATCATGGCTGTCGTATGGATTCTGATGGAGAGTCCGGATCTGGGGATTACGGAAGCCGCGGTCGGCGCAGGTGTCAGCGGAATCCTGTTTCTGATGACACTCAAAAAGATCCGCAGTGAGGAGGAGCATGATCCTGCCGATGACCGGGAGGAGAAACCTAAGACAGACTCCAGACAGACATCCGGAGGAGAGAAGACACGATGAAAGAATTGTTTACCGCCTGGCTGGAAGGCGGATCCGATCCGATGGAGTCGCTGCTTGATATCTCCACTCAGGAGGATCAGGACCGTGAGGCACGGAAGAAAGTATCAGATGAAAAGATCCGGCGCCTTAGAAAAGATCCGGCTGCCTTGCAGACTGTGGAGCGGATGAGAAAACGGTTCCGGAAGATCTATCTTGCAGTGGCGGTTGTGTGCTGTATCATGCTGTCAGGATTCCTGCTGTATACCATCTCGCTTATGCCCAGGTACGGTGAGGAGAATCCCCGTGCCAGGGAAGTGGTAGAACGCTATGTGGAGCAGGGTGTCGCGGAGACCGGCGCGATTAATATTGTTACAGGCATGATTCTGGATTACAGAGCCTTCGATACGCTCGGAGAATCCCATGTTCTGTTTACGGCGCTGATCTGTGTGATGATCCTGCTCAGGATCGATCAGAAGAATCAGCGGTCCGGCTATGAGGATTACTATACCATCCGCAGCGATACCTATTATGATCTGTCAAGGGAGCCGATCCTGCCGGTGATGGGACGTATCCTGCTTCCCTGCATCCTGGTATACGGGATTTATATCCTGCTCAACGGACAGAATTCTCCCGGGGGAGGGTTTTCCGGAGGAGCAGTGATCGGGGCAGGCATGATCCTGTTTTCGGCAGCATTTGGAATGAAGGCGGCTGACCGTTTTCTTTCCGTCCGGCTGTGCAGCATCCTTACCTTTGTCTCGCTGGCGTTTTACAGCTTCGCAAAGGGGTATGTATTTTTCATGGGCGCAAACGGACTGGAGAACCACATCCCGAAGGGGACTCCCGGTGCCGTTCTGTCCGGGGGAATGATCCTTCCGCTTGACCTTGCGGTCGGCTGCGTGGTCAGTGTGACGATGTTCGGGTTCTACAGCCTGTTCCGCAGAGGAAGCATTGGTATGGAGGTGGATTATGGACGTTTCTCATCGGAGGAATCGAAACAGTCCCAATGACCCGGTCTATCGTCTGGCTGCTTCATTTAGCGAAGTCATTCGTTCTTCCGGATGGGAATGCAGGTTATGCAGGCCCTGCCCCTGAAAGCGGGAAATGGCAGCGGCTGGAAAACCGCTCCAGGCAGGGAGCCAGGTACCGTTCGAAAGTACGAGTCCGAAGGATGCAGCAGTTTCGATTACGGGACCTGAATCCGGACGGATCTTGCCAGCAATGAACTATCGTTATCATAGAGAAGACAAAGCATGGCGCCCAGAGGGTGTCCGGCAAGTCGGGCATCTGCGGCAATAGTGGGCTGCAGGGAGGAGAGTATGATCCAGCATCTTCTGACCAATTATGAAGAAGCGGCTGCCGTGATTCTGTTTGGTATCGGCTTTACGACGCTTCTGTTCCACAGGAATCTGATCAAGAAACTGATCGGGATGAACATCATGGATACGGGGATCTTTCTGCTTCTGGCTTCCATGGGGTACATCCGTGGCAGAAAGGCGCCGATCATAGAAAATGGCGTCACCGACACTTCGGCTTATATCAACCCGGTCCCGGCAGGACTTGTCCTGACAGGGATCGTGGTTTCTGTCTCCGTGACTGCTGTCATGCTGGCGCTTACGGTGCGCCTGTACAAACGTTACCATACACTGGACCTGGATATGATCTATGTGCTGTCAAAGCACGAGAAGGAAGACCGATGAATTTTATCTGGAATTTCCCGCTGTTTACCGTGGTGCTGAGTCTTTTCTCGGGACCTTTGTGTATGCTGCTGAAGGCAAAGGCGGCGAGAAATTACACAATTGCATGGCAGGCGGTTTTGATCGCCATGAATGTCTGCGTCCTTGACAATACGCTGAAGACCGGGACGTCTTTTACGTATCCCATGGGCGAGTTTCCTGCGCCCTGGGGAAATGAGATCCGCGCAGGATCTCTGGAGGCTCTGATCGCGCTGCTGTTTTCCGTGGTTCTACTGTGCAGTGTGACGGCAGGCTACCATTTTATCCGAAAGGATATAGATGAAAGCAAGCAGAATCTCTACTTCAGCGTCCTGAACCTGATGACGGCCGCGCTGATGGCACAGGTGTGGACCAACGACGTGTTCACCGGTTATGTATTCCTCGAAATCCTGACACTCACCAGCTGCGGGATCCTGATCGTCAGGGAGATTGGCCGGACAACGCTGGCGGCTGTCCGCTACATGATCCTGAACCTGATGGGGAGCGGGCTGTTCCTGATGGGAGTCGTTCTCCTGTATGATATCTCCGGGCACCTGCTGATGATTCCCATGCGGCAGAGCCTGGCCGACGCAGCCCAGGATCCGGCGATGATCCCTGCGATCTCGATGGCGATCGGGATTATGACAATCGGAATCGCGATCAAGAGCGGACTGTTTCCGTTTTATTTCTGGATGCCGGATACTTACGGATGGGCGACGCCCTCTTCGGGAGCGGTTCTGAGTGCCCTGGTGTCGAAGGGCTATATCTTCCTGCTGTTTAAGATCTATTACAGAGCGATAGGCATCAATGTACTGCAAAAAACGCCGATCCTCAAAATTCTGTTTGTCCTCGGGATCTGCGGGATGATCGTCGGATCGGTCAGCGCGCTTCACGCATCCAATGTGAACCGGATGATCGCATTCTCCTCCGCGGCGCAGATCGGATATATCTATATGGGAATCGGAATCGGAACGGTTGCCGGATTTGCGGCTGCGATATTCCAGATTCTCGCGCATGCCCTCACCAAGAGCCTCCTGTTTCTGACGGTCCCCTATCTGGCGGAGGTATCCGGAGACAGCCTGAAGTTTCATTCTCTTCAGGGCAGCGCGCACAGGGATCCTCCGGCAGGAAGATTTTTTACGATCGGCGCCCTGTCCATGATCGGTATTCCGGTCTTTGCGGGTTTTTCCGCGAAGCTGATGTTCGGTGAAGCCGTTGTGCTGGGTGGAGTCCACTGGCGGATTATCACGGTTCTGGCGGCGCTGGGGATCAGCTCCGTGCTGAACGCGATCTATTTTATCAGAACCCTGATCCGGATCTATTCTGACCAGGACCGCCCGGAGGAGGCAGATGCTTCAGGCGTGCATGTTCCGGCCAGAAGCCGGCCGGGATTTCTCTTTGCAGGAGGGGTATTATCACTGCTGAATCTGCTTCTCGGCCTGTTTTCCTGGATGATTTCCGATCTCATCTACAGGGGGCTGGGAATGTTTCTATAGGTAATTATTCAGCACCTCCTGGAATTGCTCATGATCCAGTCAGATAAGCTTGCTTATCTGACGGATCTGAGCGGTTCCAGGG
>CACXFW010000374.1 GCA_902767065.1 uncultured Lachnospiraceae bacterium
ATCATATAACACATCAGCCTGCCGGCGGCAGGCTGAAAGGAAACGCCGGAGGCGTTTTTGGACAGAGAAAGGAAGTATACACATGGCAGTATCAGGAAAAGAACAAGTAACAGCCTACGCAGAAAAGAAAAGGCAGGTCTGTAAAGATCTGAAGCAGATGGTTGTGGATCAGCTGTGCCTGGATCTCGACCCGGAATTCATCACAAACGACCAGCCTCTGTTCGGAAGAGGCCTCGAACTGGATTCCATTGATTCCCTGGAATTATCCGTAGGAGTTTTCAACCTCTATCAGATTTCCCTGTCGGATGATGACAAGGCCGTGCTCAGTTCCATCAATTCCCTGGCGGAATATGTCATGGAGCATCAGGCAAAAGACGCATCGGACGGCGGTGCGGATCTTTCCGGCGGTATGGATCTTGGATGAAAAAACAGCCAAAGCGCACGGGCGATCGGAATCTTCCCCCGGCGCAAAGGGAGGACACTTGAGTGAAAGTAAGAATCGATACCGGCTGCATCATGAAGATGCTTCCGCACAGATATCCCTTCCTGCTCATCGACAGGGTAACGGAGCTGGAGCCTGGCAAGAGCGCGGTGGGGATCAAAAATGTCACAATCAATGAGCCCTTCTTCCAGGGTCATTTTCCCGGAGAGCCGATCGTGCCGGGGGTTCTTCTGCTCGAATCTCTGGCGCAGCTGACCGCCGTGATGTACGGCGCGGCAGCGCTCCCTGAGGGAACGGACTTTGCGAACCTGAACGAGGAGAGCTTTTCCGGCATCGATCTGGCCGGAAAGGTCGGATATCTGGCGGAGATCCGCAATGTCAAGTTCAAATCGCTGGTGCGCCCGGGAGATACGCTGGAACTTCACGCCGTCAAAAAGATCCAGATGGGGCTTTTGTCACAGATTCAGGTTTTTGCCCGTGTTGACGGCCAGGTCGTGGTGGAGGGGATTATCACCGTCAGTCAGAAAGCATGAATTCCATTGCCTTCAAACGCGATGAAAAGAAGAAGCAGGAGGCAGATCATTTTTTGAGGAATAACCAGAATGGGAAAAATAATTACCGTAGAAAATTTTGAGAAGAGCTACGGATCTGTGAAGGCAGTGAAGGGAATCAGCTTTTCCGTTGAGGAAGGAAGTTTATTTGCGTTTCTCGGACCAAATGGTGCCGGCAAGTCCACCACGATCGATACCCTCTGCACGCTTTTAAAATGTCAGAAGGGAACCATCACCATCGCGGGACATACGCTGGGAAAAGAAGATGAAGCGATCCGAAAGTCCATCGGTGTCGTCTTCCAGCAAAGCCTTCTGGATACGCACCTGACAGTGGAGGAGAATCTGAAGATCCGGGGGTCTATGTATAAGTTTTCGAAGGCAGAGCTTCTTGACCGTATCCGGACTGCTTCCCGGATTGCCGGAACGACAGACTTTATGAAGCAGCGGTATGGACAACTGTCCGGCGGGCAGAAGAGGCGCGCGGATATCGCAAGAGCCCTGCTTGTCCGTCCACAGGTGCTGTTTCTGGACGAACCCATGACCGGACTGGATCCGGCTACCAGAGAGTCCATCTGGACCATGTTCGAGAGCATGCGCAAAGAATGGGGCATGACCATCTTCCTTACCACGCATTACATGGAAGAAGCTGTGAATGCGGATGACATCGTGATCATCAGGAAGGGCGAGATCGTGGAGGAAGGGACCCCTGCAGTTCTCAAACAGAAGTATACCAAGGACCATCTCTTTGCGTACGGGGCAAAGGAAGATCTGTCCGGAATTCTTTCAAAGAACGGATATGAATTCGAACAGGTGTCTGACGCGTGGAAGATCCGTGTGGAAGGCATGCAGATGGTGCTTGACCTGATCGGCCTGATCAAGGACCGGATCGGATTCTTTGAGGTGAAGATGGGAACGATGGACGAGATGTTCCTCAATATCATCGGAGAAACATCCTCCGCGGAAGACGCCAAAGGAGGTGATGGACAGTGATCACGATCATAAAAAGAACACTGAAGATCCACTCGCGCAACCGGACCGGCATTCTTTTCTCCTTCCTGTCCGTGATCATCGTGCTGCTGATCTGTATGGTTTTCATGCAGGACAGCATGGTGAATTCGGTCATGCAGCAGGCACCGCAAAGCTCCAGGGAGCAGGTGTCGAGGCTGATCTCCTGCTGGCTGATGGCAGGCGTTCTCTCCATTACTCCGGTTACCACCAGCTGTGGTGTGCTGGTTTTCATGGTGGATGACCGGGTGAAGAAGATTATCAAGGACTTCAAGAGTTCGCCGCTGAAGAAATATGATTATCCGCTCGGGATGATCCTCAGCTCGGCCATTTTCAGCTTTATCGTGACAATCATGATGAGCGTCGTGTACGGAATTTACGTCTGTGCGAGAACCGGCTTCTGGTTCACTGCAACGCAGTGGATCCTGACGGTGGGTGTGATCGCGCTGATCAGTATCGTATCAGCCTGTGTGAACGGATGCATTCTGTGCCGCGTAGCTACGGAATCCGCGTTTTCAAGCTTCAGCATCATCCTGGGAACCACCATCGGCTTTTTCAATGGCATTTACATTCCGCTGGGATCCCTGCCCGTAGTTGTACGCCGCATTATCCAGATCTTTCCGTATGGAGGCGCTGCGGCCTTTCTTCGGGACATCCTCTGCAAAGACGCTCTTGCGGCTGTCTTTCAGGGGGCACCTGGGAGCGCAATGACAGACTTCAGGGAATACTTCGGAATCGATTATGTAATCGGGGAAAAGCTGATTCCTCACCCATACCTGCTGCTGTACATGGCGGCATTCGGGATTGTGGGATTTATCATATTCATCCGCTGGTTCAGCGCGACGCAGGAAAGCTATTAACTGCTTCAGGAACAATATCATCGTTTCTATTGTAGATACAGGAGAAAGAGGGGTACACCTTATGAAAGACTATCTTGAAAAAATCGCTGCGCCTTCCATGGAAGACGGCTACAGACTGATCAGGCAGGGTGCCGCCCTGATCGACGGAAGCGGATTCGGCATCCTGAAGGTCACCGGCGAAAATGCGGCTGAAGCCCTGAACGCGCTGGTTACCAAGGACGTGCAGTACCTGAATATCGATACGGTCAGTGAGTGCCTGGTTCTAAACGAAGAAGCCTGCGCGCTCGGAACGGTGTATGTCTGTCATCTGGATGCGGATTTCATCGTACTGACGCCTCCCGGCAGTGAGAAGGCAGCCGAAAAGCTCGCATCCGATCTGGGTGAAAGCGCAACGGATGTTTCCGCGAAGCAAGACCTTGTGTGTATTGAGGGACCGAAGGCCTGGCAGGTGATAAGAGACGTTCTGAAAATAAACGTCGATATGCTGCCATTAAGGGGAATCGAAGAGATTACCGGCCAGAACGGATCCGCCCTGTATGTGATGAGGATCGGCCGCTCCGGAGAATATGCTTACGCAATCCTTGCTGATGCCGGCTTCATGCCTTCGCTCGTGGAGGAAATGAAGACTTATGGACAGAACCAGGGCCTTGCCATTGGCGCCGCTTCGGAGGATGCGATGAAGGTCTGCATGCTGGAAACGCTGCAGCCTGACTTTAGCTCTCTCCCGACTGAGGAAGAGGATCTCTTCTCTCTGGGCCTTCAGTGGCTGATCCAGTATGAGAAGGAAGACTACTGCGGACATGACGCCATGAAGGAGCTTTTTGAGAAAGGACATGAGCAGGATCTCGTATTCTTTACAGCGAAGGACCGCAGGAATGTTGAGATTGGTTCCGAAATCACTCTCGATTCGGAGACGGTTGGAAAGGTAGTCCAGGCAGCGGTATCTCCTGCTCTCGGGTATGTCTTTGGAAGCGCTCTGATCCGTTCTGACCTGGCTGTTACAGGGGTTCTCTTCACTCTTACCGACAAGGACGGCGAGTGTGAGATCGAGACGGTTGCGTCGCCGGTGATCCGCCCTGTCAGCTGGGATCAGCCGATGGAGTAAGCAATATGCAGGGTAATTATTCAGCACCTCCTGGAATTGCTCATGATCCAGTCAGATAAGCTTGCTTATCTGACGGATCTGAGCGGTTCCAGGGGGC
>CACXFW010000375.1 GCA_902767065.1 uncultured Lachnospiraceae bacterium
CCCTGGAACCGCTCAGATCCGTCAGATAAGCAAGCTTATCTGACTGGATCATGAGCAATTCCAGGAGGTGCTGAATAATTACCAAACAATGTTGATCCATTCGGTCAGTCTTCCCGGAACATCACCCACATGCACATCAGCAGGATCGCAGCATTCCAGAGAGAAAAAACAATGAGATACACCACCAGATCCGGAATCACGGAACGCCTTATAAACACAAAGCTCCCTGTCATCAGGCCTGTCAGGGCGATCAGAGGTTTTCTGGGAAAGGACCTCCCCATCTGTCTCATGGAGATGACCGTAGCCGTCATCCACGCACACATCCCCGCGGTCCGAAGCAGCATCAGAATCACCCTGACCGAGGATGACACATAGATCCGCCAGTTCATATAGCAGTCGGACAGGTATGCCACAAAACCAAACAGAAAAAGGGTGGTAACCGCCAGTCCAAGCTGCTTATTTCCATAGTAAAACCTAAGAAACCGCCCCGGAATGATGGTCCCGATGTGCGCGTTGACATAACCGCCCACAAGCAGGATCGAAAAGGTCCAGTAAAACCAGAACAGGAGAATAATCACTGTTGCCAGGCTTCCATACAGGCGTGTGAAGCTGTTGAAGGCCCCGAGATACACACGGAAAGCCATGGAAAAGAGCACCCATCCCGCAGAAGCCAGGAAAGCGCCCGGGAACTGTCTGAAAATGGGTCTCTTCCCTGATGGCAGGAATTTATAAACGCAGCAGAAAAACAGGCATCCGACAAAAAGCAGCACCGTGAATTCCAGGAAGGTGGTTGCCCCCGTCTTCCTGCTGATCTGCGGAAACACACTCCTCAGAAACTGGATCATACGGCCGCTGAAGATCAGATAGATCGCTGCGCAGATAAAGGCCATCAACGAAAATGTATACACGAAGGAGAGCAATGTCCGTGTCGCGAATTTCCTGCTCTCCTTCTCATCATACATCGCGTTGAGCCCGTCCGTGAGCGCCGCGATTCCCCTGGAAGCCGTCCACAAAAGCGCCACGGCTGAGATCGAGAAGGCCAGCCCGGAATGATCAAAGGCCTCCTGTATAATCTCTCCTACCAGCTTGCCGGTATCCCGTGGAAGAAACTCCTGGAAGAAGCGGTTCACATCCCCCGCGCTGATTCCAAATAACGGAACGATCGAAGAAAGCAGGATTAAAAGGGGGATCAGGGCCATGAAAAAGAAGAACGCTACGCTGGAGGCATGCGCCCTCATATCCCTTTTCACGATTCCCAGTATGATCTTTTTGATTTTTTTTCTCATTCCATTGATTTATGCAGCCGTTCCGGATTTCCGGTTCCGGAAGAAATGAAATGCCAGAGCGACCGCAATCAGGACCAGCGCGGTGATCAGTGCGCCGACCAGGCCTGAGACTGTTGTCCCCGCAGCGCTTTCCGAACCGGGAAACGCGTAGTCCGGCAGGAAGGATGTCGCGGACTGGATCGATTCGGCGGCGTCGAAGGCACTCCCGGAGGCAGGAAGCTCAGCACTGCCCGCAACTCTTCCCAGCGCCCATTCCAGACCGTCCGGCAGCGAAGAAGCCGCCAGCGACAAAACCCCGCCGGTCACGGCAGCTGCGGCAGCCAGAATTCCCAGCGTTTTCCCCAGTGAAAGGCGTGCCTTCTTCTGCTGCCCTGCACCGATTCCCCACAGAAGCTCCGGGCGTGCTTCATGGATAAAGCACAGGACAGCCGCGGTGATCAGGCCCTCTACAAGTCCGATCGCAAGATGGATCGGGAGCATGGCGGTCAGGAACGCTCCAAACGGAAGCGAGGAGATCCCGGACACATACGTCTCAACGCAGACAGAAAACGCACCCATCTGAAGCGTAATCACGCATCCCAGGATAGACGAGAGAGTAATCTTTCCCTTCGAGGCCCCGTTTTTCATCAGGTTTTTCCAGATCAGGAGCGCCCCCACAAAGCAGCCATAGAAGGCCATGTTCCAGATATTACACCCGAGCGCGAGCAGCCCTCCGTCCGCGAAGAACAGGCATTGTACCAGAAGAACCCCGATCATGGTCAGGAAAGCGGCATAAGGTCCCAGAATGGCTGAAAGCAGAAGGCCACCGCACAGATGCCCGCTGGATCCCGTTCCCGGAATCGTAAAGTTAATCATCTGGGCCGCAAATACAAACGCCCCCATCACGCCCATGACCGGTACCTTCTCCGGTGCGTTCTCCTGTCTGACTTTATAGATCGAATAAGCCGCCGCAGCTCCCGACGCCGCGAACATCACACCGGCAGTTCCCGGTACGATCAAAGCATCCGCCATATGCATGGCAATCCCTCCTCCTGAAAATATGGTAATTATTCAGCACCTCCTGGAATTGCTCATGATCCAGTCAGATAAGCTTGCTTATCTGACGGATCTGAGCGGTTCCAGGG
>CACXFW010000376.1 GCA_902767065.1 uncultured Lachnospiraceae bacterium
CTTCCGTCTGCGATGCACAATTCCCAGTTCCCATAAGTCTGTGAAAGCACGGACGCGATCATCTGTTCCAGCTGGAGCAGATTGGTCTGATAGGCTGGAACCAGAATGCTGAAGAGAGGACTATTCCTGCGGAAGGAATTCCGGAATATTTCCCGCTGCCTGTCAAGCTCCTGATCTGATGGAGCGTTCTCCCTTCGCCACGCCTGATATCCCCGGGTCATCCGCAGATACTCGGGAACCTTGTTCAACACGCTCCTGACGCCGTATCTTTGCAGAAAATCAGCTGTCTGTCTGAGATAAATGGGATTAAGATACTTCATGGCAAAACACCCTGCTTCCTGTCCGGAGCGAAGCTGTAACAAGTGAAAAGCTGCTTCCTGTCCGGATGCTCCGTTTCATTGACGATACCAGTATTTGACGATAGAATACCATAAGTGCCGGGATAATGCACATGGACGTCTGAATCAGGAGAAATGCCATGATGGTAAGCATCATCGTTCCGATCTATAATGCGCGTAAGTACCTCCGCCGGACGGCGGGGGATCTTCTGCGTCAGACTTACCGGGAGATCGAAGTGATCTTCGTCGACGACGGTTCGACGGACGGTTCCGGGAAAATACTTGATCGTATTGCCCGGAAGGATGAGCGTGTGCGTGTCCTTCATCAGCGAAATGGCGGCACGGCGTGTGCGAGAAATGCGGGAATGGCAGCCGCTTCCGGCGATTATCTGATGTTTATGGATGATGACGACCGCATCCCTGAAGGACATGTGAAAGAATATGCGGATGCGATCGAGAAGACCGGCGCGGATATTGTGATAGGAGGATACCGGCGCATTTCACCAGATGGCAGGATCCTCTTCACACGCACACTGGTGCGGCCGCCTTGCCGGATGGTGGAGATCCGGACTCCTTCAGGAGCTAAGAAATCAGTATCCGGCTGGCTTGGTTACATTAACATCTCGCCATGGGCAAAGATCTACCGGCGCAGCTTCGTGGAGAAGAGCGGGGCGCAGTTCCTGGAATATCCGTATGGCGAGGATATTTACTTCCAGATGATGCTGCACTCCGCCCACCCTGTGACGGTCTGTACCGGCTCCGTTTCCTATGGATGGGTGGACCACAAAGAGAGCATTTCCAACACGATCCATAAGGGAATACGCGAAGAAGCGGATATGTTTCCCATGCTGGATAAGGTGCTGGAGGTGCATCCGGAGCGGGACGATCTCTTCCGCTATTTCTTATACAGGCACTGCGCTTACCACCTCTGCGTGTCCGGCAGGGACGCAGGGAGCAAGCGCCTGGTGGCGGAATTTAAAAGATGTCGGGACTGGCTTCAGAAAAATGAACTGGCCTTACCGTTTTCTCCCTTCTCCCCGCGGCTGAAGGGGGAGATTCTGCGCGACCGCGTTGCGGTGTTCGTGATCTGTATGACATCCAGGCTGCACCTGGAGAGGCTCTTTGCGCGGATCTACTGCAGAGGGACGGAAGGTAAAAAGACCTGACGGCAGAATCTGTGAATCAGCGTCCGGCACCGGACTGCCTGAGATCTGTGACTGTTTGCAGACTGGCCGAATTAACGTGTGGAAGCGAAACAGAAACGCAGACAGAAGCCCCGGGACCGCCAGAGAAGAGAAAAGAGGTTTCAGATGCAGAGAAGAAGCGCATCGAAACGCGTCAGAATCCATATCATTACCGTTATCTATAACCGGCGGATCAGCCGGATCCGTTCTATGCCGCAGTTTGAAGCATTCATCAGCCGGTATCCGGAAGCGGGATGGATCATTGCGGATAATTCCACCGACGATGTGATTGTGCAGGAAAACCGTGAGACCGCTTCATTAAAGAACTGGCTGCGCTATGTCGAATGCGGGGGAAACATTGGCTTAAGCCGGGCGTACAACCGGGCGATCGCAACGATTCCGCAGGAAGAAGCGTACTGGATCATGCTTTCGGACGATGATACGTATTTTTCCATGGAATATCTGGAGAATGCGATCCGCCGGATCCGTCATGAACAGAAGCTGTGGAAAGAGACGCCCGCCGGAGAAAAGCGGTGGACCAGGGAACCGCTCAGGATGCTGTGCGGCGTCGTCCTGACAGAGGGCGGCTGGATCTCCCCGCGAAGCGAACACACGAAAGAGTTCGCGCTCTCAGGCTTGCTCAGGCAGCCCAAACCGGGAATCTACCGGGATCTTTATCCGATCAACAGCGGATTGTTTCTGGAGGGAAGCGCGATTCGCGAAGCGGGCGGCTTCGATGAAAGGCTGTTCCTGGACCAGGTTGATTTTCTGATGATGGACCGGCTCCGGTCATGCGGAATCCGGAGGATCGGAGTCCTGCCGGGAAAGATCCTGCAGTCCTTCTCGGGTGATATGAGTCAGGGATGGAAGAAGGAATCCTCTGAAACGCCGGGTCAGTCCGCAGACGAGCGCTTTCGCATTTTCCGGAAGGATTTCCAGGTATACTGCGAACTGACCGGGAAGCCCTGGTATTATCGTGCGTGGATTCTGGGCCGCCGCACTCTGATGCTGGAGATACAGAGGAAGGCCTCTTTTCAGTGACGTTGTGCATGCAAAAGTGAGCATCCCGCCCTGACACAGATCTTCACTGCGGCTATGAAAAGAAATGGTTACCATGCAAAATGACTCTTGCCGTGGGGGCAGGCTTTTTGCACTGGAGTCATAAATCGACAGATTCTTAGGAAGAGATAGACGACATGGAACAAAAGTCCGTTTTGCAGACCACATATGACCAGCTGAGGAATATCGGTATGATCCTTTCGCTGGCATGGAATGACTTCCGTACAAAATATGCAGGATCCGTATTCGGGATCCTGTGGGCGTTTGCGTATCCGATCGTTACAGTCATCATGTACTGGTTCGTTTTCCAGGTCGGAATGGGCAACGGTTCCGTGCACGGGCATCCCTTTGTCCTGTGGCTTGTGGCAGGACTGGTTCCCTGGATGTATTTCCAGGACGCGTTGAATTATGGAACCGACGCCCTCAGAGGGTACAGCTTCCTGGTGAAGAAGATCTCGTTCAACATCTCGATTCTGCCGGCGGTCCGGGTGGTCTCGGCTTTTTTTATTCATGCGGCGTTTCTGATGATCAGCCTGGTTCTTTTTACCGCGA
>CACXFW010000377.1 GCA_902767065.1 uncultured Lachnospiraceae bacterium
GTGATGGAGCTGCCTGCAAGCAGAAACAGGATAATAAGGCTGAAAAAGAGCAGAAGCACGAAGATCAGCTCTTTACCAAGGCGGTTGCTGTTTTTCTTCTTCATTTTACTTTCGTCACTTTCTTGAATTTTGCCATAAAATGGATCTTATATCAGGGCTTTGGTCATGCGGACTTTCTTCTGAAAATGAGTCCCGCCAGCAGGAACACCACAGCCAGAACCGCGATGACGCCTGCGATGACGAACAGGCCCTTAGAGACTCCGACGACAAGCGCCCAGCTAAATACAAATGGGCCGAGCGACTGGGATACATTTTCAAACAGGCTGTAAACGCCCAGCGACCGGTCGACGCCAAACCGGACAGCCTCCTTCTGATCGGTATAGAAGCTGGTCTGCAGAGGCAGGCCGAAGCTGTCGGAAAAACCGAGAATGACCAGAGCAATGAGCAGCGATGGAATCGAATGGAAGACTGCGACCAATGCGAAGGCTGCCGCGTAAAGCAGTGCGGACAGCGCGAGTCCAAGCCGTTTCTTCCTGGCTTTTGTGAACAGATTCGTCATGATCGTACTCATAGCCATCACGCACAGGCCGTTCAGCAGGAAAGAGTATCCGACGTATGTTTCGGACAGGCCCCATCTCGTTCCGATGATCGGATACATGTAGATGAGGAAGTAGCTTCCGATCAGGACGGGCACGACCAGCATCAGGAAAAAGACCAGGATATTCGGTGAAAACAGGAACTGCAGGAAGCTTGTCCTGCCCTGACTGGCGTTTTCCTCTTCCGCATCCATGTCTCCGGATTCGGCATGAATCAGATATTTCCATACCAGACCAAACAGGAGGAAGCTGGCTATGGCAGTCAGCGCGAACAGAACAACACCCGGAACCCAGTTCAGAAGGAATCCTCCGAAGACGGTACCGGAATTGATCCCGTTGAGCGCGGCAGCGTTGTAGTAGGCAAACCCGGTGTCCTTTTCATCGCCAGGCATCTGCGCGATGAGAATGTTCACAATGAGCAGGATGACGCCCCAGCCGGCGCCGATTACCAGGCTGCCGAGTGTAATCATCCAGAAATTCGGAATGATTCTGAGAGCAAGGCCGGCCGAAAAGAGAATCGCGCACAGCATGGCTGACCGCTTGAGGGAGAGCCTTCGGATCAGCCCTGCGCCGAGAATGGAGAAGAGCGCTCCGGAGATTACTTCCGCGGAGAACGGGACAGCAGCCATGATCTGCGAAGAGACGCCGGGAATCTTCACGTCCCCGGCAAGCCGGATCGCGTAGGTCGGAAGAATGGCCGTGGTCAGGTTCGTAAAGAAGAAGATCAGGAAGACAACCATTCTCAGCACACCGGCCGGAATGACCCTGCCCCCTTTGCCGGATCCGGCAGCGGAATTCGCGGCGGATGAGGTGTATTCCCAGTGTCCCCGGGTATAATAGATGATCTCGATCATGCACATGACGCCGACGGCTGTGAGAGCGATCAGATTGAGCAAAAGCTCCACAAAGATCCGCTGCATCTCCTGATTGAAACTCTGCAGATCCGTACCCACCTCGATCAGGCCGACCGGGACGCCGTCTTCATCCCGGATCGGATTGAGGATAAAGAGGTAGCTTCCTTCCACGCTTCGGTTGACGTAGTGTTTCCCGATGCCGGAGACCATGATCGACTGTTCATCGGATTCTTCATATTCCCAGTCATAGGGAAGCAGCATGGAATTTTCATCCATCGAGTACACGATGGAAATCGTGTCATGATCACCCAGGACCCGGTACATTGTGCAGTACAGGTCGTCCGCGGACTGCGAACTGGTCTTGAAGACGCTGTTGACCGCATTCTGGACTTTCAGATAGTCTTCCCCGAGAAAGTCTGAGGATTCATCCAGATTCAGAAATGCGTCTATGGGCATTGTCTCCAGTGTGAGTGACGCGCAGAATTCCGCCTTATCATACATGGAATCATAGAGCTGGTCCTGGAAATTGGGGAACAGGGTTCCGACCAGCATGGAGGTAAGGGCTCCCACGCCGATCAGGACTGCAGCTACGATGCGCGCCATGGCACTTGCCTTGCGGAAGAAGAAGCGAAACAGCAGGAACAGATTCGCAAACAGAGTGAGCGCAAGAACCAACAGGCTGACCCACAGAAGGATGGCAATCAGCCTGAGCTTTGAGGAGAGAGTGAACGATTCAACATAGTCACACTGCTCCCCGTCCCAGATCTTGACGAGACTGGCGGTGGTTGAGATCACACGGCAGTCGGAATTGACACTGTCGCAGACCTCCCGGTCTGCCCACGGGATTCCCTCCTGCAGGAAGGAAACCTCTCCGGACTTTGTATCGATGGCATTCAGGCAGCGCAGTCCGCGGTCCGCCGTATACAACGTGCCGTCCAGGAA
>CACXFW010000378.1 GCA_902767065.1 uncultured Lachnospiraceae bacterium
CCGTTATCTTCGGCGTCACCGGCGGCGTTATGGAAGCAGCGCTTCGTACCGTTTACTTCAAGCTGACCGGCAAGGAGCATGATCCGATCGAGTTCACCGCGGTGCGCGGCCACGATGCCGGCATCCGGGAGGCTTCCATCGATATCAACGGTAAGACCGTGAATGTCGCGATCGCTTCCGGCATGAAGAGCGCGAAGGTTCTTCTGGACGAGATCCGCGAGGGCAAGAGCAAGTACCAGTTCATCGAGATCATGGGCTGCCCGGGCGGCTGCATCAATGGCGGCGGCCAGCCGTACATCAAGCCGACCCTGATGCCGAACGAGCCGGACAACATTATCGATATCTACAAGGAGAAGCGTGCGCAGGCGCTGTATTCCGAGGATGAGCGCCAGACAGTACGCCAGAGCCATAACAATCCGCAGATCATCGAGCTGTACGAGAAGTTCCTCGGTGAGCCCAACGGACACGTGGCGCACAAGCTGCTTCATACTTCCTATGCCGCAAGGGTAGGATTCAATGAAGTGAAATAAGAAACCCGAAAAAAGCTCCGCCGGAGAGTTCTTCTCTCCGGCGGAGTTTTTCGTTACAGGTCACACCGCGGCCAGACAGGGATCATCCTGTACAGCCAGCAAAGATCAGCTCCACTTCTTCAAAAGCGCGGACATGTCCAGACCGCCGCCCGGATTCCTTTTCTCCCGGCGGTTTTCCTCCGGCCTGTGATTACCCCGGCGGCTGTCTTCTGGCCCGCCTTTGCCCCGGCGGTCTCCTCCCGGTCCGTAACTGCCCTGGCGGCTGTCCTGTGACATGCCTTTGCTCCGGCTTCTTTCTTCCGTCCTTGTGTCTTTCTGACGGCTTCCCTCGGGTCTTCCCGTATCCGGCGGCGCTTCTTCCCCGAGCTTCATCGTCAGCGAGATCCTCTTTCGCTCCGGGTCGACAGACAGAACCTTCACCTTGACAATATCGCCCACTGAAACAACGTCCAAAGGATGCTTCACGAACTTCGTATCGCTCATCTGCGAAATGTGCACCAGTCCGTCCTGGTGGACGCCGATATCGACAAACGCGCCAAAGTCGATCACATTCCGCACGGTTCCGTTCAGGATCATGCCGCTCTTCAGGTCTTCCATCGCAAGCACATCGGACCGCAGGATCGGCTTAGGCATGTCACTTCGAGGATCACGCCCGGGCTTTTCCAGCTCTCTGGCGATGTCGATCAGAGTTTCCGTTCCGGTGCCAAACTCCCTGGCAGCCTCCTCCGCGCTTCTTCGGTCCTTCATGCAATCGCTCAGGCCATGGACCTTCCCTTCCTGCACGTCTGACAGTGTATACCCCAGCTTCTCAAGCAGCCGCTTTGCGGCATCGTAAGACTCAGGGTGCACCCCTGTCATGTCAAGCGGATTCTTTCCGCCCCGGATCCGAAGGAAGCCGGCGCACTGCTGGAACGCCTTCGGCCCAAGTCCTGCGACCTTCAAAAGCTGCTTCCGGTCCGAAAAACGGCCATTTTCATTCCGCCATTCCACGATGGATCTGGCGGTCTTCTTCGTGATCCCGGAGACATACTCCAGGAGCGAATAGGAAGCCGTGTTCAGGTCAACGCCAACCTGGTTCACGCACGTTTCCACAACGCCCTCCAGCTTCTCGCCCAGCTTCTTCTGGTCACAGTCATGCTGGTACTGGCCGACGCCGATCGACTTCGGGTCGATCTTGACCAGCTCGGACAGCGGATCCTGCAGGCGGCGCGCGATCGACGCGGCGCTTCTTTGCCCCACGTCAAAGGACGGAAATTCCTCCGCGCCCAGCTTGCTCGCCGAATAGACGGACGCCCCCGCCTCATTTACGATGACATACTGGATCTTCGGGTCTCCCAGCTCCGACAGAATCTGCGCGATCACCTGCTCTGATTCACGGGACGCCGTTCCGTTTCCGCAGGAAATGAGCGTGACATGATACTTCGCGATCAGACGTTTGATCGTCTGCTTTGCCGCCTCGATCTTCGCAGGGGTCGTCGGCGCGGTCGGATAGACAACGGTCGTGTCCAGCACCTTTCCGGTACTGTCAACCACCGCGATCTTGCATCCGGTCCGGAATGCCGGGTCCCAGCCAAGGACGACACGCCCCGCAATCGGCGGCTGCATCAGCAGCTGGCGCAGGTTCCTGCCAAATACGTCGATGGCCCCGTCCTCCGCCTTTCCGGTGAGGCTGCTGCGCAGTTCTCTCTCAATCGCAGGGGCGATCAGCCTGCGGTAAGCGTCCTGGCAGGTATCCTCCAGGACCTTGACGACATCCGCCTGAACGGGCGCATCCTGCAAGAGCACCTGGTGCGCGATCGCCCGGACCATCGCCTCCTCATCCACGCGCACGCTGATCCCCAGGACCTTCTCCTTCTCTCCCCGGTTCAGGGCAAGGATCCTGTGCCCGGGAATCTTTGAGGCAGGCTCCTCATGATGGAAATACTGCTCATAGACAGATCCCGGCTGGTCCATCTCTTTCTTCACCTCAGACACGATGACGCCGGTGTCGCAGGTCTTCTCCCGGATCAGGGCACGGAGATCCGCCCGGTCGGAAATCTCCTCGGCGATGATGTCCTTCGCGCCCTCAAGCGCCGCCTTAGCGTCCGGCACGTCCTTCTCCGGATCCACGAAATCCGCCGCGCGGGATAATACCGGCCGGGTCATTTTCTGAGACAGGATCTCCATGGCGAGAGGTTCCAGTCCTCTCTCCTTCGCGATCGTTGCACGCGTGCGCCGTTTCGGCCGGTAGGGCAGGTACAGGTCCTCCAGCGCCGACTGGGTTGCAGCGTCCTCGATCTTCTGCTTCAGCTCCGGTGTCAGCTTCCCCTGTTCTTCAATGGACGCAAGGATCACGCCGCGCCGCTCGTTCAGCGCCCTCAGATAGCGAAGGCGCTCGTCCAGCGTGCGCAGCTGGGTGTCGTCCAGCGTACCGTGCGCTTCCTTCCGATATCTTGCGATAAACGGAATCGTGTTTCCTTCATCAATCAGTTTGATGACTGCCTCAACCTGCCAGGCCTGGATGCCCAGTTCCCCGGCGATCGTCTGAACGATATTCATAGATTTCCCCCTGACATAATTCAAGTCTGCCGGCGGCAGACTTGAATTCCTGTTTGCAGTGTTACTTTTCTGTAACTATTCAGCACCCCATGAATTCTCACAAAATCAGGACGGGGAGTTTACTCACCGGACGATTTTTGAGAATTCATGGGGC
>CACXFW010000379.1 GCA_902767065.1 uncultured Lachnospiraceae bacterium
GCCCCATGAATTCTCAAAAATCGTCCGGTGAGTAAACTCCCCGTCCTGATTTTGTGAGAATTCATGGGGTGCTGAATAGTTACACATCATCAAAGAAAAGGCAGGAAATATAATCATGCAAAAGACACTCCGGACCGCAAAGGACAAAGAGCTTCTTTCCGGTCTTCACAAACTCAGATCCGAATTGCGGATCCTGAAAGAAGAATATGCCTCGGAGCATTCCGGGAATCCCCGGGCAGAGAAAAACCTCCGCTTCCTGACCGGTGAACTGTTTCAGGAAACAGAATCGAATCAAGGCCTTGTCCGCAGAGCGAATGAGGTTCCGTCAAAAGAAACGCATTATAACAGAAATCATCTCATGCCGGCGGGCAGCCTTCCGCAATCGCCGGAAATGGCACTCGCAAGAGGCTGGGACCAGGGTGTGGGCGCTGCCTGCCATCAGTTTACCTCACCGGACAGGTCAAATATCAAGTTTGTCTCACCGGATGGACACTCTGAAGTGATTTTTGATCACTCCGGAAAGCTCGTCACGGCTCCTGAAGACTACGGGACCTACAATTTCTCTGATTCACGTCAGGATCCTGTCGGTCATTTCTACCAGGATGTCCTTCCCTGGCTTCTGTGGGGCAATGATGAGGCGGATTCCACGGATATGCGCATGCGGCTGAAAGCGCTGGTTGTCTATGGAGGGATTGAGGCCTCGCATTCCCGTATCAAAAAAGAGTCCTAGAGTATGAGGCGGCCGCCTCTTCGAATTACGCTTGCCTGTGTCTGATAATTATGCTATCTTGGTCTGGCATCTGCGCTGTAATCCAATCTCAAAGAAGGGTATATTCACATACAGAAATGGAAAAAGAACACACTAAGATTACGAAGCAGCTGATGGAACTGCTTGATGGAGACCGCAGACTCAGATCTTTCGTAGAAAAGTCCATAGCGCTCGCGGCAAAGGAGAACCCGGATGAAAAGAAGAATCCGGTCCGCAGCCTTGAGATGCTGTATTCCTACATCGACTTCACACAGACGGTCATGCCCTGGGCGTATCTTCCCGAGGAGTGCTTTAAAAACTTCGTCACGAAGACAGACCAGAGCTGCCTGTATCTGTATTATCTTCTGGACCGTCCGCTGAAAGAGCTGGAGGGTGAGCTTTTGTTCCGCCCCTCTGTACAGTTCCTTGAGCCAGTCTACCGGTGGCTGAAGGATTATAACAATGCGCTCCAGGTCTACATGGATTCTGAAGAATCCTGGAAAGAGGAATACTATCAGGAGCTTTACAAAGATCCGACCTGGCATCTGGATCAGGGCTGGTTTGAAGACAGCTCCAACTGGCATTCCTTCAATGAATTCTTCTCGAGAAAGCTGAGCGACATGGAGGCGGTCCGGCCGCTTGCGGGAAAGGGAGATGATACGATTGTAACCTCCCCCGGAGATTCTCTTCCCCAGGGAACCTGGGAGATCGATGAGAACGGGTATTTCTGTTCCGGAGATGTGTATGATGAACATGGCGTCCTGATCAAAACAAGCGCGTTTTTCTCAGTGGAGGATCTGCTTGGAAAAGAGGGAAAGCCGTATGCGGAAGAGTTTCACGGCGGAACGCTGACCCATACCTTCTATAATTTTGATGACTATCACAGATGCCATGCCCCGGTATCCGGAAAGGTGCTGGCCGCCTATGTGATCGGCAATCCGGATGCGGTCGGCGGCATTACAACCTGGGACGCGGAGCGGGGCCAGTATGTGCTGGAATCGTGCTTTGCGGGGTGGCAGTCCTACGAAACCAGAGGCTGCGTCATCATTGAGACAGACCGGCATGGCCTGGTCGCAGTGCTCCCCGTCGCGCAGGGACAGGTCTCCAGCGTCCATTTCACAAAAAACGTGCAGGTCGGCTCCCGGATCGGGAAGGGAGATGAGCTTGGATACTTCCTCTTCGGCGGATCGGACTGTGTCATGCTGTTCTCTTCAAAGACAGGATTTCAGCTGAGCGCAAAGCCCGCAGACAGTGATGACACCTATGCAAACGGGTTTGCAAAGATCCTGTGCAGGGCAGAGTACGGACGATTTGTCCCGCGTCCGTAACAGGTTTTCGGTTACTATTCACGGCCGATCTGAGTCTTTGTATCTGACGCGTCAGGCTTGCCTGTAAGCGGCAGTACAAGGCTCAGATCAGGCCCGTGGAGCGGGAACTTCCCCACAACCGGGAACAACAAGCTGTGAAGCATGACATAATCCTTGCCTTTGCAAAACAGGTTAAATGACAGCTCGACGCTGTTTTCGCCGATCTGGCTGACGCCTGCATAATCCGGTCCTTTGACCGGGCCATCCAAAAGCAGGCATAATCTCTCATGAATTATCGGCAGTTCTTCTTTCAGAATCGCTTCCACCCGTTCCAGGGATTCACGGATATCCATTACAATCGATGTCACCACCCGCGTCTCCTGGTCCGCAGGGCTTAAGACATAGTTCTTAAATTCACTGTTACGGATAACGGTAACCTCACTGAAAA
>CACXFW010000380.1 GCA_902767065.1 uncultured Lachnospiraceae bacterium
CGGGAACAACAAGCTGCGAAGATGCGGCGGATGCGCGTCAGCGCAGACGGTTCACGGTCTGTGGGGAAGGGGCCGTGAATAGTAACAGGATAATTGGAAAGCGTTACACCAGCAGTGAACGTTACAGGTCACACCCCGGCTGCGGAATGCAGCCTGTGATTCATCTTCAGAAAGGATACAGATTATGGCACAGAATCCGGTTGTTACGATTACCATGGAAAATGGCGGCGTCATCAAGGCAGAGCTTTATCCTGAATACGCTCCGAATACGGTGAATAACTTTCTTTCCCTTGTCGGGAAAGGCTTCTACGATGGATTGATCTTTCACAGGGTGATTTCAGGATTCATGATTCAGGGCGGAGACCCGCTGGGTACCGGAACAGGCGGCCCCGGCTATTCGATCAGAGGAGAATTCCGCCGCAACGGCTGCAAGACAAACACACTTCGCCACACGGAAGGCGTGCTGTCCATGGCGCGCGCGCAGAACCCGAATTCTGCCGGTTCCCAGTTTTTCATCATGCACAGGAATGCGCCTCATCTGGACGGAGATTACGCGGCATTTGGAAAGGTAATCGAAGGAATGGATGTCGTTGATGCCATCGCATCGGCTGAGACAGACTACAGCGACCGCCCGATGGATGATCAGAGAATTGCGAACATGAAGGCTGAAACCTTCGGAGTCAATTATCCGGAACCGGAGAAAATGTAAACGAATCTGTCTGTACGGTTGGATCGCTTCAGCGATCCAACCCCTCTCATTCGCAGAACCCGCGCTTCGATCTCACCACGGCCCACAGGCCGTCTTCCTGCCGGGTGAATCCCAGCTTCCGCGCCATGCGAAGGGATGCTCTGTTCCTCTCATCAATCTGCGCATACACCTCATCCAGCTCAAGCTTTTCGAAGCCGAAGTCCAGAATCGCCCTGCAGGCTTCATAGCCATACCCGCTCCTTCGATGCTCCCTGTCTATCAGGTACCCAAGCTCAATCCGGCCGAGCGGAGTGTCTTCATTGCCGATGGGCTGAAGCCCGCACCATCCGATGACTTCACCGGTCTTCTTCAGCACAACGCTCCACAGGCCGAATCCGAAGACAGAGTAAACGGTATGGATATATGCCAGGTATTTTTCCAGCTCCTCATCCTCCTCTTCGGATACATCCAGGATCATGAATTCCGATCCGGCGGAATCCTCCTGACTGCAGGAGGTGTCCCGGCTGTACGAAGCATCCTGGCTGCCGAAGGTGTCCCGGATGTACGAAGCACCCTGGCTGCCGGAGGTGTCCCGGCTGTACGAAGCACCCTGGCTGCCGGAACCAGGCCGGTCCGTGCCTGGCCCGGCACAGCTTCCTGACAGATCCAGGCTCTCTCCGGCCTTCCTTCTCCCGGACAGCAGCATAGCATAAATCCGGGAGAAGTCCCTTCCAGAACTCTCCCGGATAATCAGTCTGTCCGTCTCTATTCGAATCAAACCAGCTCCAGCACGACTTCCATCGCGCCGTCACCACGTCTCTGGCCGATCTTGATGATGCGGGTATAACCACCGTTACGGCTCGCATACTTCGGTGCCAGCTCATCAAAGAGCTTCGCCGGCAGATCAACCTTCTTCGTATTCCTCTTGCGGCCGGCAGCTTCCGCCGGAATCTCGGTAATCGGATAAAGAACCTTCAGCATCTGACGTCTTGCATGCAGTCTTCCGGGATTATCCCTCTTAATCTCCTTCTCGACCTCATCATAGACTGTCTGCTTCTTGCCGTCTACGACTTCCTTGATTCTCTTGCCGTCCTTATCCTTACGCGGAACCTTCGCCATGACCTTGACAACCTCATAGTTGTCCTTTTCCTTCACTGCGAGTGCAATCAGGCCTTCCGCGATCTTCCTGGCCTCTTTTGCCTTTGCCTCGGTTGTGATGATCCTGCCATGATAGAGCAGCTGCGTGACCTGATTTCTCAGCAGAGCCTTTCTCTGAGAGGAAGTTCTGCTCAACTTTCTATAACCTGACATTTCGGTTCCCTCCATTCGTGCAGCGCGGGCGCGCATTCTTCGGTCTTACCGCCCGTGTGCGTAATAATCCTTTTTAGATTAGATCTCTTCACCTGTGCGAAGCCCGAGTCCGAGCTCCTGCAGCTTGGCCAGCACTTCCTCAAGAGACTTCCTCCCGAGGTTGCGCACCTTCATCATATCATCCGGCGTCTTATTGCAAAGCTCCCCGACGGTATTGATGCCGGCCCGCTTCAGGCAATTATAGGATCTGACCGAGAGCTCAAGCTCGTCGATCGTCATATCCAAAAGTCCACCTTCCGGAACGTCTTCAGGCTGAATCAGCACCGGCTGAAGCGGCTTGTCGGAAAGGTCGATGAAGAGCTTCAGATGGTCGCTCAGGACCTTCGCTGCCATGCTGACAGCCATATCCGGAGTGAGTGTTCCGTTCGTCCAGACATCCAGCGTCAGCTTGTCATAATCCGTATCCTGGCCGACACGCGTATTCTCGACCGTCATATTCACACGCTCTACCGGCGTATAGATCGCGTCTACCGCAATCACGCCGATCGGCATGTCATCTCTCTTGCCCTTTTCCGCGCTGACATAACCACGTCCGTTCGTGATGGTCAGTTCCATGCTCAGCTTGCTGTCCGCGCCGCCGTTGAGCGTCGCGATCACCTGATCCTGATTGATGATCTCAATATCGGAATCCACATCGATATCGGCACCTGTGACGGTTCCCTCACTGTTGAACTCGATGTACGCCGTCTTCGGCTCATCCGTCGAGGACGTATTCCGGATTGCAAGGTTCTTGATATTCAGAATGATCTCCGTCACGTCTTCCTTGACGCCCGGGATACAGCTGAACTCATGCAGCACGCCATCGATCTTCACCTGGCTGACCGCTGATCCCGGAAGGGAAGACAGCATAACCCTGCGCAGGGAATTTCCCAGAGTCGTGCCGTAACCTCTCTCAAGCGGCTCAATCACGAATCTGCCATGCTTTTTATCCTCAGACACCTCAGAAACGGTAATATTGGGAATAATAAAATCGAACAATTCAGTCCCTCCTTATAGGTGGCATGTTCGGCTTTGTTACACAAAGATGTTTCCCGATTACTTGGAGTACAGCTCGACGATCTGGACTTCGTCGACCGGAACATCGATCATCTCCCTGTTCGGAAGTTCCTTCACGGTTCCCCTGAAGTTCTCTGCATCCGCATCCAGCCATTCCGGTACGAGTCTGCCGTGAACAGCCTCTGCGATATCCTTATATCTCTGGGAGTCCCTGCACTTTTCCTTGATCTCGATCACATCGCCGGCCTTCACAAGATAGGACGGGATGTTGACGCACCTGCCATTGACGGTCACATGCTTATGATCGACGATCTGACGCGCTTCCTTGCGGGTTCTTGCAAACGCAAGACGGAAGATCACGTTGTCCAGTCTGGACTCGAGCAGAATCATCAGGTTCGGACCGGTCATACCAGGCATACGGTCCGCTTTCTCATAATAATTGCGGAACGGCTTCTCGGTGACGCCGTAGATGAACTTTGCCTTCTGCTTTTCCTTCATCTGCATACCATACTCGCTGACCTTATGTCTGGTCTGGCGGGGCTGGCGATTCGACTTCTTATCATAACCCAGGACGGTCGGCTCCAGTCCAAGGGCTCTGCATCTCTTTAATACAGGTGTTCTGTTAACTGCCATTCTGATTCTACCTCCATAGTATTTAGGCAAATGAAAACGCTTCCGGCCTCAGGTCCGGCAGCCTTAGCATCAGACTCTCCTGCGCTTCGGCGGACGGCATCCGTTGTGCGGAACCGGAGTAACATCATGGATGGAGACAACCTCCAGGCCATTTGCGAACAGAGCACGGATCGCCGCCTCTCTTCCTGAACCCGGACCCTTCACGAAAACATCAACTGTCTTCAGTCCATGCACCAGAGCAGCCTTCGTGGCAGTCTCCGCTGCCATCTGTGCCGCATACGGGGTAGATTTTCTGGAACCCTTAAAACCAAGGCCGCCGGCACTTGCCCATGAAAG
>CACXFW010000381.1 GCA_902767065.1 uncultured Lachnospiraceae bacterium
AATGGAATTCAAAAAGAATTCAAAAATGGAATCATAAAAGAAATATCATTAACATTTTATGATGTTAAAAGAATGCTTTTAGTGAGGAATCAACTTAAACCTTTTGGTGGTTATTGATATCTGTGCGTGGTATGGTTTGTTAGTCTATGCGAAAGATAGCTTTATGGTTTGTGGCATGTGTTTGAGAAGATCAGTTGTGTGAGGCTCAGATATGTATAAATATGAAATGACGTTTGCCGATCACTTATATTCATCTAATTGCTGAAAAGAACTGTTCGAAATAAGGTTCTCGGGTAAAGGTTCTCGGGTAAAGGTCAGATTTCGATAGTGTATGATAAACTATTATGATAGAATGATTATGCGGAAAGCATGATTATGCGGAAAGCATGATTATGCGGAAAGTATGATTATGCGGAAAGTATGATTATGCGGAAAGCATGATTATGCGGAAAGCATGATTATGAGGAAAGTATGATTATGCGGAAAGTATGGTTATCAGGAAAGTATGATTTCCAGGGCGGGACAGATAATTATTTCAGGAAGAAACTGAGGTAGTGAACTCAGCGCCAGAGGCGTAAGTGGGGGCACTTCGCCATAGTGATGCAGAACGATACAGAAAACTGACATCTGTAAGGAGATTATCAATTATGACATTGGAATTATTCAAATTTGATACATGCCCATATTGCCAGAGAGTAATGAATTTCATTGAACAGAGTGGGCGGACGGATATCGTGTATAGGGATATTCACGAAGATGCGGGGAACCGGGAGACGTTGATTTCGATCGGAGGAAAAGAGCAGGTGCCATGTCTGTTTATTGATGGACAGGCACTTTATGAGAGTATGGATATTATTGCATGGCTGCAGGAACATCCCCAGGGGAGATAACGTCCTATGCAGATTGTGATTTGTCTTATCATAGGATACTTGCTGGGGAGCATTCTCCCGGCTGTGATCATATCCTGGATCAAAACCGGCAGAGATATCAGTCAGATCGGATCCGGTAATCCCGGCATGGCAAATGTCATGTCTGGTATAGGAAAGCTGGAAGGGGTCCTTACTCTTGCCGGAGATATCCTGAAGGTCCTTCTAGCCTTCTTCTTTGCGTGGGTCATTACAGGGGGCAGAGATCTGCAGACAGTGATCCTGTGGACAGGATTCGGATCCATTCTCGGCCATGACTTTCCGGCCTGGAGAAGGTTTCGAGGCGGAAAAGGAGTGACAGTCACCTGCGTGTGGCTTGTTTTCCTGATGCCGCTCTGGGGGTCGGTAAGCTGCGCAGCCGGGGGTGCAGTGACGCTGCTGACCGGATATTTACCGGCAGGAGGAATCCTGATCCCTGTCATAGCGATTCCCTTTGCCTTCATATTCTGTGACCTCTGGGCAGGGATCCTGGTGACAGTATCCGCTGCTATCATGGTGCAGAGGCACTGGCAGGGAATCATGCGCATCCGGGATGGATTAGAAAAAAGAAGATTCCGGCACGAAAAACGGTGACCGCTCAGTATGTAAACTGCGGGAGGAAGGAATGCTAATATTCAGAGCATTCGTGGAGTTCATGACTTAACGGAACTTCTGATATAATGATTAAAGCGTCAAAAGCCGCTTTATCCTGATTCACGGATTGTTCCGTGCTACCGCGCTAGAGCCCTAAGGAATAGCTTCGCGTCGCGGCTTTCGTGTGAGCAAGAGTTTTCGACTGGTGAATCATATAATACATTGATGTGGAATAGTTATGAAAATCCTGGTCATACCTGATGTACACCTGAAACCCTGGATGTTCCAGCGCGCATCAGCCCTGCTAAAACAAAATATTGCCGAACGTGCAGTATGTCTCATGGACATTGCAGACGACTGGAAGCAACAGTACAATCTTGATCTTTATGAAGAGACTTATGACACGGCGATCTGGTTTGCGCGTGAATATCCACAGACTCTCTGGTGTTATGGGAATCACGATGTCTGCTATCTATGGAACCAGAGAGAAAGCGGTTATTCAAAGATCGCTCCGGCTACCGTCTGCAGGAAGCTGCAGGAACTGAAAACATCTCTTCCTGATGAACGGCAGCTGGCGTACATTCATCGGATTGACAATGTCCTTTTTATGCATGGCGGTCTGGCGGAATATTTCGTTTTAAACTTTATTCCGGCGCAGATCCGCACAGATATCGATAAAGTGATCGAAACGGTCAATGGATTTGGATATAGTGAGATGTGGAATGATATGTCCCCGATCTGGTTCCGGCCTCAGGTGAAGAAAGATAAACTATATAAAGAACGCCAGTTTCTGCAGGTAGTCGGGCACACACCCGTGAAAGAGATCACGAGAGAAGGAAATCTCATTTCCTGCGATGTGTTCTGTACAGACATGGACCGTAATCCTTATGGGGAAGCGAAATTCCTGATCCTGGATACCCGGACCTGGGAAGGGAATAAGATATCTGGCAATGAGCGCTGCGACAGAACCGGGTTTGGCGGGAAACTGGAAGAAAGATAATATGGCAATTCACTGGAACCGGAAGAGGAGTTTTTCGTTCCTTATCAGATCAGGGTCTTTTAAGACCAGGGGATGAACGGATGAGCAGGATCAGATTTTCAGAAAATTCGTATGCAGAACATACCGGTCATACCTGGGATGTTTTTTCATTTGCAGGAACACAGGCTGTGAGACAGCTTCACCAGATGGTCCCCGGGTATCAGCGGACACCGCTTGTGAACCTGAAAGGCCTGGCAGAGAAGATCGGAGTCAGGGCAGTTCTGGTAAAAGACGAGTCCTGCAGGTTCGGACTGAACGCATTCAAGGGCTTGGGTGGAATCTATGCGATGTACCGTATCATTTGCAGAGAACTGGAGCTGGACCCTGATAAAGCGACTCTTTCCAGGCTTATGGAATCTCCCTGTCGGGAACAGATCCAGGAAATGACATTTGCAACAACCACGGACGGAAACCACGGGAAAGGAGTATCCTGGGCAGCCGGTCTGTTTGGCTGCAGGGCGTATGTTTTTATGCCCAGGGGAACTGTGCCCGTAAGGGCGCAGGCAATCCGGGATGCGGGAAACGCGCAGGTGACTGTGACAGATATGCTGTATGATGACTGTGTGGCAATGACAGAAAAACTGGCAGAAGAAAATGGATGGTGTCTGATCCAGGATACTTCCCGGAATAGCTGCGATCAGGTCCCTTTATGGATCATGCAGGGCTATACAACACTTTATTATGAAGCACTGGATCAGATGCGGGCTTTCGGGTATGATCACCCGACACATATCTTGCTGCAGGCAGGTGTAGGATCTATGGCAGGGGCGATCGCGGCGGCTGCAGTAAGTTCCTGCAAAGATAAGGTACCTGTGATCGCAACGGTGGAGCCGGATGAAGCAGCCTGCTTCTTTGAATCGTTTTTGAAGGATGACGGACTGCCGCATCCATCCACCGGCTCATGCGAGACGGTCATGGCCGGACTCAACTGTGCCATTCCGTGTACACTGGCCTGGAATATACTGAAAAAGACGGCAGCCGGAGGCTTTGCCTGTCCGGATGAAGTGACCAGTCAGGGGATGAGGCGGCTTGCATACCCGATTGACGGGGATTCGTCTATGATATCAGGAGAGTCAGGAGCTGTAACGACGGGATTACTGGAGGAACTTATGACCGTGCCGGACAGCACAGGTTTGAAGGATAAACTTGGTTTGGACCAGGATTCCGTCGTGTTTCTGATCAGTACTGAAGGAGATACAGATCCGGAGCATTACCGGCAGGTAGTGAAGAAATGACAGACAGAAAAAATGATAAACAGATAGGAATCATATCTGATACCCATGGCCTTCTCAGGCCGGAGGTGCTTGAGGCACTGAAAGGCTGCTCTTGTATACTCCATGGCGGCGATATTAACAGACAGGAAATCCTGGACACGCTGGAAGACATTGCGCCAGTGTATGTTGTACGTGGCAACAATGATAAGGAATGGGCGGAGCATATCC
>CACXFW010000382.1 GCA_902767065.1 uncultured Lachnospiraceae bacterium
AACAAACCCCACCGTCTGCTACGCCAGAAAAGCTTCCGGAGAGATTCTTGAGGGAGACGCCACCCCCGAGTATTCAGAGTCCACCGTCACAATCCGCGATATGGATCTCGATATCCATAAAACATCGGATCCCGAATCAGGAACGGAACAGGCTCCGGTAAGGGTGGAAAATGAAAGCGATCTCGCCTATACAATCTCTGTCACGAATAACGATGAAGCGCTCACCGTCCACAATGTTGTTGTCGAAGACTCCATCCCGGAATGCCTGGACACCGAATGGGAACACTCCCTGGTTTTCTCTTCCGGTCAGGAAGAAGGTGTCCCCGTTGATATTTCTCCGAGAATCACCCTGACCCATACCGGGCGGACCGCGGTCATGACCATAACAGAGCTGAGGCCGGGCGAATCCCTGTATGTGAAAATTCCGACCGTCGTCAACCTGAGCGGGAGGACTGAGGCGGCTGATCTGATCAACACTGCGGAAATCACCAGTGTAAACGGCGTGGAGAAAACCATCCAAAGTGATACGACCTATCACCGTACAGTCAAGCCTTACCCGGAATACACATTCCGGAAGCTGTGGGAAGAACTCGAACCTGAAAGAGATATCCTGCTGGGAATTGACGGAAGCACCGAACTTGGGGCAGACAGAGAAGCCAGTCTGAAAGCAAACCGGACCTTTACCGTCCTTGCAGGCGGGGGCAACACGGAAGACACGGAATTAACCCTGACAGCGGACGAAAACGGTGTGATCCATATCCCCGGAACATACGGCACAACAGCCGGCGGCGGATATACCGTGTTCTCTTTTTCCGTCACCGGAAACAACAAGCGATATGATTTCCAATATGAAACATCAGAGGAATCCCCTCTGAAACCGGAGAACATTACCATCATTCCGTCCAATAACGGCAGGGACGGCTCCGGCAGCCCGGTAAGCTCTGTTGTACTGGAAAGCTCGAATCACTTTACAAAGACCGTATCATTCCCCGGCACGTCAACAGCCTTCACTGAAAATCCGGTTCCCGGATGGGTGCTCAAAGAGCCGGACGGCATTACGGTCGAACCGGATGGAGACGATTTTCTTGTAACGATCAGCAATGAAGCTGAAAAGAACCGGATCGTAACTTCAACCGCCGAAACGGTAATCCTGAAAGAAGATCTTGAACTCCACAAAGTCTGGCAGGGCGGAAAGTCCACAATCGCCTTTGACATCCATGACTCGGAAGGAAAAACCTCAAAGGTTTCTTCCATCGTAATCCGCAGCGGTGACAATGTCATCGAGACCCTTGACGGAGCGAACGGCGCGATCATTTCCACAAAATTCTATGACGTGGATAAAGCATACACAGCCGATGTCACTTTCGAGGACGGAACCGTAAAAACGGTCACCATCAATCCGGTTCCATTTGAAAAGCCGGATATCACCATAAGGGTGACCAGCAAAGGAGAAACGCAGGATGTCGTCCTCAAGGAAAGCGAAAGCTGGAAGAAGACGGTTTCCGTTTTCCGCTCCGACTATTCCATCGAAGAAATCACAACAGGGGACTGGGAGTCCTCCGTTGACGGTCCGGTAATCACAAACACGGTCTGCAGGGAAATCCCGATCACAACGGTAAACACCACGACACACCGGATCACTCCGCAGACAGGCAATCATCCAAAGAGCCCGCTAAGGAAGCTCATACCCATTGCCCTGTCAGCCACCGTTCTTCTTTCTCTTCTTCTCCTGATGATCAGGAATAGGAAACGAAACCACATGAAATAACCTGAAAAAGAGGAAGGTCTGCACTGCTGCTCCTTCCTCTTTCTATTCCTGCATCCTGTCCATCACATCTTACTGCAAAGGAGGACTGGCGATGTCTCCCAGACAAAGAACCCGGCGCGATAAGCTGATCATATTCGGAACACTTGGTTTTGGCTATCTGTTTGCGGTCTTTCTCTCCGCTCACCTTTTCTGGATCAAGCATAAAGTTGATTCAGGACTGATGGTGCTGGACAACGGTTCCCTGTTCCAAGCAGCGCAGCAGCACATGCTCCGGCACCCCTTTGAACTGATTCCCTTTCCCGCAAAGGAAGTATGGGCAGTTACCCTCCTTCTGTTTATGGTGGGATTCGCTGTCTATATCAATGAGCAGAAAAAGAAACGGATGATGCCGGGGAAGGAAGAAGGCAGCGCGAAATGGAACCAGAGCCTGAGCGCTTACAACAGGATTTACACCGATCCGAAAGGAAAGCCCTCTTCTACCATTTCAGACGCAGAAAACCATGTAATCAGCCAGAACATGATTCTTACGAATGATGTTTCCCTGTCCATGAACGGAAGAGATACGAGAAGAAACAACAATATCCTTGTGATCGGCGGCTCCGGCTCCGGTAAATCGAGGTTCTTTGTAAAACCAAACCTGCTGCAGCAGAACTGTTCCTTCATCTGCACGGATCCGTCCGGAGAACTTCTGGAAAGCTGCGGTGACTTTCTTGAGAAACAGGGATATCGGGTCAGGATTTTTAACCTTGTTGAGATGCAGTATTCCGATGACTACAATCCGTTCGCATATATCCGCAATGACGAAGGCGTCCTGATGATGATCCACTGCCTGATCGAAAACACGACTCCAAAAGGGGCATCCAAAGGAGATCCGTTCTGGGAGAAAAGCGAAACCGCCCTGCTTCTGGCAATCTGTTTCTATCTGCACTATGAGATCCGGCCGCAGGACCGCAATTTTGCCAGTGTCATGAAGCTACTCCTTACAGCCCAGGTAAAAGAGGACCAGGAAGACTTCAAATCCACACTGGACATGATGTTCGAGAAACTTGAGGAGAAAAATCCTCAGCACATCGCGGTCCGCTATTACAAGATCTTTAAGATGGGTGCGGGAAAAACCCTGAAGTCCATTCTGATCTCGTGCACTGTAAGGTTAGGGACATTCAATCTGAAAGCAGTACAGAATCTCACCAGCACGGACACAATGGATCTGGTACATGCAGGCGATGAACCCGTCGCGCTCTTTGTTGTAATCCCGTCTGCCGATACAACCTTCAACTATCTCGTCAGCATGATGTATTCACAGCTGTTTGAAAGCCTGTATTACCATGCTGAAAACGAGTGCAGGGGAAAGGTGCTGCCATACAATGTTCGTTTTATGCTCGATGAATTCGCGAATATCGGCACCATCCCCGACTTCGAAAAAAAGCTGGCAACGATGAGGAAATACGGTATCTCCTGCTCCATCGTCCTCCAAAACCTTGCCCAGCTCAAAACCATGTACAAGGACGCATGGGAGTCCATCACGGGAAACTGCGATACCTTCCTGTTCCTTGGCGGTCAGGAACAAAGCACTCTCGAATACGTTTCCAAAAAACTCGGGAAGGTCACGATCCTTGCAAACGGTTATTCGAGATCCAAAGGCGGTCAGGGTTCACGGTCCGAATCTGAAAACATCAAGGGAAGAGATCTTCTCACTCCCGATGAAATCAGCCGCATGGACAATGAGTACTGTATCCTGATCATCCGCGGACTGTTTCCGTTCTTTGGAAAGAAATTCAGCTACACGAAGCATCCGAATTATCCTTTGACCGGTGATGCCGATGAATCCCTCCTGTACGAATACAGGGATCCCGCCCGGTATGAAATCAAAGAGGATATAAAGCCGGAAACGGAAACAGCCTCTCTTTCCTGTGCAATTTCAGATATCCGTGAAAAAGCCAAAGACTCCGGCA
>CACXFW010000383.1 GCA_902767065.1 uncultured Lachnospiraceae bacterium
GACCTCAGACCATCCGTGCTTCGCACGTATGCCGCGTCTTGCGACGCTCCTGTCTGAGGTTGTGGGGGAGGTTCCTGCTTCGCAGGCAGACAGGCTGTGAATAGTAACAGTGTACCATATTTCCGGGAAAATAGGTACTGCAGCTCAATGCCGCCTTCTCCGCCTGCAAACCAGCGCATAGCCTGTGACAAAAAGTACAAGGCCGGCAAGGGACAAAAGTGCGCCTTCCCTTCCCCACGGTGTCCGGTAGAAAAGGACAATCTCATGTTCCCCGGCATCCAGACACAGCCCCGTATAACACTCGTTTGCCTGAAGCAAAGAAGCCTCCTGCCCATCCACCCGGGCGCTCCAGCCCCGGCTCCAGGGGATCTGGAAAACCATGACGCGCGGATCCTGAAGCCGGATCGATCCCGTGATGATGTCCGGGCCGAAGGAAACATCCTGGAGGCTGTTTTCATTCAGCGCCCTGATCTTTTCCGCAAAGTCCCCGCGCGCAACATTTATCACGCGGATCCCCTCCAGATGATAGAATCCTTTTTTGGTAAACCGGATTTCCACAAGATCCTCCCGGTCCTTCGGCGCATATCCAAGCGAAACAAGATAGTCCTCCCTGTTAAGCGTATATGTCTGCTCATCGGACAGAAGATGAACCCGTTTGGAAATGCCGGGGGCCGTGACCTTCATGGAGGCACCGATGCCATCCGGCTTCAGTCCTTCAAAGCGGATCAGCACATCGCAGCCTGCCTTGCGCAGATAAGGGATCTGAAGCGTGGCTCTTCGTTTTTTCACCCGGTATCCGTCCGGGGTCCGCTCAATCCCCTTCGTGCCTTCCGGAAGCGGAATCTCACAGGAGAGAATCCCGCTCAGGAGCGCCTCCTTATCCGCAAGGTGAAGGGCACTCCCCGGATCCGTATCTTTGGAAGAAACCTCATCCGGTTCCGTCTTTCCGGAAGCAATATCTTCTGTTTCCGCGGCCAGGACAGCTTCCTCCTTCTCTCCCGCATTCCCGGAAGGCGCATTTTCCGGCATAAGCTTCAAGACATCGTCATCTTCCAGGACTACCGCGCTGAGCATGAGCTCCTCGATCTTATCGCCGGACAGATCTTCCATTGCCGAACAGGGCAGGACCAGATCCGAGGTATACCCAAAGGCCAGCGGGGATTCATTTTCCCAGACCGCCATCTTCCCGTCCGTCCATACCTGCCGGTCAAACCCGTAAGGAAGCTGGGCGCTCTGGTTTGCGCGGGTCTGGAAATACCTGACGCCAGCCAGGGCCTCCGCCCCGCTTCTTCCATCCAGGGAATGAATATGGAGCATCGTCGTCAGCCCGATATTCTCCAGATCCATCAGATAGCGGATCTGCGCCGCGTTCAGTACACTGTTGTAGATCTGTACGCCCGGATACCCCAGCTGCAGGGCCGCATTGTCCTCCCCGGATCCGTCCCAGATCCCGTCGACCCGGTAGAACCCGTCCTTCCAGACATCCTTTCCCTTCTGCCCGGATCCTGCTGCCAGAGCATAGTTCGCGTATTCCGAATCAGAGAAAAAGGACTGTGTCGTTCCCGCGTCCGCGTAGTATCTGGTCAGATTCCCGAACCTTCCCCCAAATGTGAAATATCCGTTCAGGACTGCCGATACAGCCGTGAAAACCAGCACAAACCCCGCGGAAGAAATCCCTCCCTCCCCTCCCGGGAAACGCGCGGGAATCAGACAGACTAAGAGTGTAAACACCGTAAGCTCCGCCGCGGCCAGAAGGTGGAAGACACTGACCGGATAAAGTGCGGTCAGGATCGCGACGGCAACGTCAAACAGAACCGTCACCGCAATCAGGGCCCTTCTTTGAGTCACATGCTGCTCAAAGAAGTGTCCGGCTGCGAAGGTAACACAGACCGCCGCTGCAAGGCTGATCAGGTACACCCACCGGTTGTTTTCCGTATGCATGACCGCCATGATGAACCCGCCCGCGGGCAGAAGGAGAAACAAAAGCAGGGCAAGCAGGATCCGTTTCAGGCTTTTCCATTTCCCGTATCCTGCTGCGAAAATAAGAACAATCGCAGGGAGCACCGTCACGGTAAAGTTCAGGTGGGTCCCGTTCCCGGAGGCTTCCAGCGGGCTGATCAGGTTAATGGCCCAGGCAAAGTATCTCCGCGCATCTTCATAGTACAGAAGGTTCCCGCTTTCGGAAAGGTTCGCGGACCGGTAGGAATTGAAGTACCGGTTCAGAGTCGGAAGAAGCGTCACGAAACTGAGCAGAAGTCCCACAAGGTATGCGCTGACCATGCGAACAAGCAGGGAGAAGAATTCCCTCACCCGCCTTCCCTTCGGATGCAGTACAAAAAAGCGGATCAGGACATAGATCAGAAGCGCCACGGAATTGATGTACATGAAGTAATAATTGGAAGTAAATCCCAGGTACACCATGACGGTAAACAGGGCAAAGGAATGTTTCCTTCCCTGTTCCATCATGTATTCCGCGCCGAGCAGAAGAAGCGGCAGCACGATCATGGGAGCAAGATAGACAGGATGTACGATCCCAAGTTCAAACACATACCCGCAGAACAGGTATGTGACGGCACCGGCCAGAACCTTCGCCCCGCTCTTTTTCCAGTAAAACGCGTACAGGGAGAATGCCAGCCCTGCCAGATACATCCTCAGAAGGATCAGAAAATCATACAAAGTCTCCGTGTGCTTCGCCGGTACAAAGATGGAAAGATAGTCCAGCGGATGAAAACGCACGATGGCATTGATGTCATCGCCCATTCCGATGGTATAGTCGTAGGTGCGCAGAAAAAATCTTCCGTGGAGAAGATTGTCCGCGGATTCCCTGAGCCACTCCCCCATGTACCGAAGCTGCAGAATATACTGGGACTGGCCGTCCCCGTTTCCGACCAGCGACTTTCCTGCTCTCAGAAACGGAAAAAAGACCGCGAGTGCCAGAAGGGCAAAAGCGGCCGTATAGACCAGGACATATCTGCGGTTCATTCTCGTATCACGCATTCCTTCTCCTCCGGCGGGAGACAGTTTCCCGGATCACCAGCACCAGGAAAGCAAGAATGGACAAGATCGCAAAGAGCCGTCCCACCGCGCTCCCCGGCGTCTCATAAGTAAGCAAAATCGTGTGGCTGCCCTCCGGAAGCAGGATTCCCTGATACAGGATGTCAGCAGTCAGAAGCAGCGTCCCCTCTTCGGCTGCCTCCGTCCCAGATACCTTTTTCCCATCCACGACCCACGTCCAGCCCTCTGCCATGGGTACGGACAGGACAAGGATCCTGGGATCGTCAAAGTTCACCGTCCCGCTGATCCGGCCGTCTTCCACACGCTCCTCCTGAAGCGGCTTTTGATTCATGGCAGCAATCCGCTGGTCAAAATGCGCCATAGGAACAGAAAGAATCTGCGCGGAGGACAGTTCGTATCCCCCCTTCTTCAGGAAGGTCAGCTTTGCGCTCTGGATTCTATCCACATCGCTTTGACCCAGATGTACCAGGTAGTCTTTTCTTCCGGTGTTATAGAGCTGCTGGCTGCTTCGGACATTGATGCTGGTCCTGCAGCCTTTTGTTTCCAGGCGAAGGTTCGCGATCTCATCCGGCGCGTCGAGCCCCTTCAGGAGAAGGTACGAGTCGCAGCCTGCCTTCTCCTCCCAGGAAAACGTCATGGAGCTTTTCCTGCCGGCATGGACAACTCCGTCTTCGTAAGACAGCCCTTCTCCCTTTTCCGGAAGCATAAGGTCCTGCGCGGCAATCCGTATGGATGGCTGTGTAATCTCCTTCAGTCCCGCGTCCCGAAGCACACGGGCCACATCCTGCGCCCCGGCATCCGGGCACTCTGCCACGACCGCTTCCAGCTGGACCATCTCTCTCTCCAGAGCATCCAGCTTGTCATAGTTTTCTCTTGTGATAAATGCGTCCAGGCTGTGCCCGAACGAAAGAAGCTGCCGGCACTCATAGACGCTTACCTTCCTGTTTCCGAAGACCGGCTCCTCAGAGAATCCGTACGGAACGCAGGCTCCATTATGGGAAGGACTTGCGATGTAATACTTTACATGAGCCAGGCTCAGGGAAACCGGGCGGTCATCCAGGCCGCTGATCGTTGTAATCGCGCCAAGCCCCAGGTTATTCTGGCTGATCATCGCGTCCATCCAGTCTGCATTCAGGATGCTGTTGTATTCCGACGTGCTGTTGTAATCCGAAAAAATCGAGCTGTTCTCCCGGCCATGCTTCACCTGGTCTGCCTCAATCCGGTAGAAGGAGTCGTCCCGGATCAGCTCCGCCCCTCTGGAGCGGTAGAACTTCTGATAGAGAGGAATCGTCTTCCCGGCCTTGACATACTCTTTGGTCAGCGCCCCGAAGGAAGAAGAATAAGACAGATAGCCATTCACCAGGGTGGAGGCGCAGGTGACAAGGAGCACACAAAGACGGACCGCCTTCACTCCTTTCCTTCTCACAAACGGGGCAAGAAGAAGCATAAGGCATACAGCAAGCTCTATGGCGGCTGCCATGTTATAAACATTCACCCCCATAAGACACGTCTGCAGGAGGGTCATCCCCAGGAACACAGCCGAAACAGTCAGGACACATCGAAACTGCCGTTTCGTCAGGGCCGCGAAGCAGTCCGCGGTCAGGACAACCGCCATCGCCAAGCACAGTGCAAGCAGGAAAACCCAGCGGCTGTTCTCCCGGTTAAAAAACGCGAGAACATACCCCGCCCCGGGGATCAGAAGGATCACGAGACAGGCGAGGAGCATCTTTTTCAGTGTTCCGTAGGTCTTCCAGGAGAGTCCGAACAACGCGGCAAGCGCCGGAAGCACAATCACCGCGTAGTTCAGATTGGTTCCGTTTCCGGAGCTCTGAAAGGGACTGATCAGATTCAAAAACCACGCGGCATACCGTCTCTTGTCCGCATATACCAAAAGCTGAGCCGCTCCGGCGCTCTGCGGAAGCCTGGCGCTGGACAGATACCTGCGGATCATCGGATACAGCGTCATCATGGACATCGATAATCCCAGAAGGTACAAAGAGGCCATCTTCAGGAAGAGCAGAAGAAACTGTTTTCCCCTGTCACGCACAAACCGCTCCGGGAACCGGACCAGCACATAGAAAAGAAGTCCCGCCGACATAATGTACATGAAGTAGTAGTTGCTCCAGAATCCCAGAAAGACAGAAAATACAAACAGGCATAAGCCTTGTCTCTTCATGACCTTATCTGCCCCAAGCAAAAGAAGCGGGAATACGATAAAGGGGGCTGCATAGATGGGATGATTCACCACACGGATCAGCATGAATCCGCAGAACACGTAGACAAGCGCTCCTGACAGCACATTCATCCATGCCGCGCCGCGCGCCGAGGCAAAGGCAAAAACGGAAAACGCCAGTCCTGCCGCGTAGAAGCGGAGGATCAGAATCACTTCATACAGGATCTCCGTATGAGATGCCGGAACAAAAACGGACAGGAAGTCAAACGGGTGAAAACGGACAATCTGTCCGATGTCATCTCCCAGTCCAATGGAAAAATCGTAGGAAGGCAGGGTGAAACTGCCATGCGCAAACCCGTTCAGGACAGAACGAAGATACTGCCCCATATAGCGCAGATAAACGATGTACTGGCTCATACCATCCACCTTTTTCACCAGCGAGGTATGAGTGATCAGAAAAGGAAAAAAGACCAGCGCGGACACACCCAGAAACAGCAGCGTATACCGGATCACATAGGTACGGTCCAGCCGGTCGGATCTTTGGTGAACGATATTCAAAAGGCTATCCTCAGATCATAAAAACAACGTAACTATTCAGCGCTCTGAGACTGTATAGATCCGGTGCTCACTCATGCCTGAGCAAAGCAGGATCAGGATCAGGAAGCTGAACAAAATACCGCCAAAAAGCGCAAAGGCAACCGCTTGATATAACAAAAAGCACATAGGCAACAGCCTGATATAACGGAAAAGGGGAGAGAAATCCTCCCCCTCTCATGTAAAACTCAATCAGAAGAACCTTTTGCGCAGATGATCGTCCGCATCAGAAACATCCATCTTCTGCCCCTGACGGTCAGGCCCGGCCCATCCTCCGTCCTCAATAGACCAGGAAGCGGGTGTTGAC
>CACXFW010000384.1 GCA_902767065.1 uncultured Lachnospiraceae bacterium
AGTGAAGAACTGTTCTCCGGGAATGAGATAACCATGATCAACTGCTGGGGAACATGGTGCCCGAACTGTGTTCGTGAGATGGAAGAGCTTACCCGGATTCATACTGACATCCAGAAGAAGGGATGCGGAATCGTTGGCATGGAATGGGAGAGAACCTGGGATGATGCCACGAAGAAGGATGCCAAAGAGCTGATGAAAGAGTGGGGGACAAACTATCCCAATGTCATCATGCCGAAGGAGCTCGAAGATCTGGTGGATGGTTTTCCGACCTCCATCTTCGTGGACAAGGAAGGAAACGTCCTTGGAATGCCGATTGTCGGAGCGGCGGTCGGAAAGTATGAAAGCACGCTGGATGCTCTTCTTTCCGGCGGGAAAAGCGCACCGGAGACAGAAGCAGAGGTGGCTGCGGTTGCGGTCTATCATGTCAATATAACCGATGAAAACGGACCGGTGGAAGAGGTTACGGTTCAGTTCTGCAATGATGCGTCCTGCCGTTTTGAGGAAACAGACGAGAATGGAACAGCGTCCTTTGAAGTTCCGGCCGGATTCGTGTACGATATCCATGTTGTTGAGGTGCCGGACGGCTACGAGGAAGACGAGACGGTTTATCACACGGCGGAAGGATCCGCTGATGTGGACATCCAGCTGAAAAAGAGTGAGTAACGGATGCCTGAAAACAGGGCAGCAAACCGGCCCGGAAAAAACGGATTCCTGACCGGCTCCGGAATAGACTCTGTCACGAGCGTCTCCCCTGCGGGGGAGGCGTTTTTTTGGCCGTGCTCATTTCCGGATGCCTCTTTTTTTCCGGAAACTATGATAGAATGTAACTATTCAGCACCCCTGACCGCCCACAATGAAAAGCGCGAAGCGTTCCGAGTAAGTGGGGGGCTGAACAGAGCTACGATAGAATAAACTGCCATGATGATTCAGCCGTTTCGGAAGGGAATGAATCACAGAGGAACTGAAAGAGGAGCTGGCTATGAGGAGGAATCGATGACAAGGAAAAAAGCCTATCTGATAATCGAGTCTGCGCTCTGCGCATTGGCCGCGGGAGTTCTCGCGGCTGCTGCGATCCGGATGTATCTCCATGGAGCAGCTATGCAGGCTTCCGGCGATCTGTTTTATTACATCTATACCAGAGAGAAGGTGGGAGCGGCCCTTGCGAACATCCTTCCCCTGATCGCTGCCCTTGCCGCGTTCACTGTCGCGGGATGGATTCTTGGAATCAGGGATGAGACAGCCGACAGGCCGGCTGAGCTGAAGGGGATAGACGTAAAGACATGCGTGGCAGGGGCAGTACCACAAAAGGCCGGACGAAGAGCGTTTATTGTGCGGATTGTGATTTTGATTCTGGCAATTGTACTGATCATTCTGGGAGTGCGAAACGGCGGACTGGAGGATGTGCTTGCGAAAGGCGCATCGATCTGCACGGAATGCGTCGGACTGGGATGAAGGAAGAACTGGGGACGGATATGGAAAAAGATGCAAAAAGGACAGAACCGATCACCGGTTCAGGGAAAAAACACCGTTCGTATACACGCCGTCTGGTGCAGCTTTACGCTGCGCTTTTGTACAACGCGAATCTGAAGGGCTTCATTGACGGACACATTTACTCCGGATCCCTCAAGAGTGTCTGTGTTCCCGGCTTCAACTGTTATTCCTGCCCGGGGGCGATCGCGAGCTGCCCGCTTGGGTCACTCCAGAATGCGCTGAATGCTTCCGGGCATACCGCACCATGGTATATGCTGGGAATTCTGGCATTGTTCGGCGTGGTGCTGGGCAGGACGGTCTGCGGCTGGCTGTGTCCGCTGGGCCTGATTCAGGAACTTCTGCACAAGCTGCCTGTGCCCAAGATTAAGAAGAGCGTCTGGACCAGGCGGCTGTCTTACCTGAAATATGTATTATTAGTGGTATTCGTGATCGCGATCCCCATCTGGTTTGGGATCAATAAGGGACTCCCCTATCCTGGCTTCTGTAAGTTTATCTGCCCTGCCGGTACGCTGGAGGGGGCGGTCGGACTGCTGCAGAACGAAGCAAACGCCACTTCTTTTTACCAGCTGAAGATTCTCTTTACCCGCAAGTGGGTGATCATGCTGGTAATCGGGCTTGCCTGCGCGTTCTGCTACCGGACTTTCTGCCGGTTCCTCTGTCCTCTGGGCGCGATCTACGGATTCTTCAACCGGTTTGCGCTGACGCTCGTGAAGGTGGATCCGGACCGCTGCAACGGCTGCGGCCTCTGCGTTAGGCGCTGCCAGATGGATGTGAAGCATGTAGGAGACCATGAGTGTATTTCGTGCGGGAAGTGCATGGAGAGCTGCGCACAGGGCGCGATCTCGATCAAGGCGGGAAGCATCACGCTGGCAGGGCCAGTTTCCGGGAAGAATGCGGATCCGGAACCGGTCATCCAAAGGCGCAGGAAGATCGGACGGATCATATGGGGCGCCGCGATCGCTGTCCTTTTGTTTGCGCTGGTCTGGTTTAACTGGATCGAACCGTCCAGGGAAAAGGCCGGCCAGGTGAAGCAGGAAGAGAACCAGACTGCAGCTTCCGGGACCAGGCAGACAGAAAACGCTGCGTCTGCGATAGAGACTGATTCGGAAAGCGAAATGAAGGACTCGTCAGCGCAGGCATTTCCGGTGAAGCAGGAAGAGAATCAGGCTGCAGCTTCCGGAACCAGGCAGACGGAAAATGCTGCGTCTGCGATAGAGACTGATTCGGAAGGCGCCTCGCAGGACTCCTCAGCGAAAGCCGATTCAAAAAGCGAGGAGCAGGAGTCGTCAGCGCTGGATGATTCTCAGGCCGGGGAAGAGGCGGCCATTCACACGACGGGTGCTGCTGCAGACCGCCTTACAGACCAGGCCGCATCCGGAAAGACCGGGACGAAGGTGGGGGACATTCTTCCTGATTTCCAGACGGATCTGCTGGGGGGAGGAGAATTCCACCTGGCAGACTATCGCGGTCAGGTAGTCATTCTCAATTTCTGGGCGATCACCTGCGCGCCGTGCATTGAGGAGCTGCCCTACTATGAGGAACTGAAAGAAGAACAGCCGGAAGTGGAGATCCTGGCGATTCACCATCGTGTCGGAGCAAAGAAAGCGGAAGACTTCCTTGCGGACAAGGGATGGGATCATCTGGACTTTGCGCTCGACAGTAAGGAGAAGGGGATTTATACCCTGCTGGAAGCATCGGACGCCCTGCCTCAGACGATCGTCCTGGATAAGGATGGGAGGGTGATCTACAATGCACAGACTCCTCTGACACTGGAACAGCTGAAGGAGCTTGTGAAGCAGGGGCTGTGAATAGCCAGATACCGTTCGAAAGTGCGGGTCTTGAGAGACGAAGCGGTTTCGATTACGGTATCGGCAACAGACCGGACAGAGTCAGAAACAAACATAGGTTTATAGATGAGAGTAACAAGAATGGAGACTTGCAATGAAAGTTTTTCTTGAGGCACTGCTGATCCTGCTGTTTGATAGCAGAAACCCTGTGTCAATCGCTGTCCGGTGCCTGTATATCCTTGGCGCGTGGGCTGTCCTGAAAAAGTCCGGGAACAAGCCATGGTATTCTCTGATCCCGTGGGTGAGAGAATACCAGCTGTCACGCTGCGCGGGGCGCGAACCGGAAGGACGTGTGTTTTCACTGGTCAGTTTTCTGATTACGATTCTGCTCATCGTGGGGAATATCATACCGCTTGTCTTGAAGGATACGGAACTGCTTGAGGTGAGCGGAGTCATACTGGTGTGCCTCGTCACGCTCATGCTCGTGCATTTTATCTATAATATCAAGATCTTTCTCGGCTTCATCGAACTGTACAGGGCAAGGAAGGCCTGGCTGATTCTGTGTATCTTTGACGAGCTGCGCTTTATTCCGATGATGGTATGGGGGCTTGGGAAGAAGCGCCAGCCGGCATGGAAGCTGGAGGATCTGAAGGCCGCAATGAAGAAGCTTGCCACGAATGGAAGCGCATCGGTTCTGTCTGAAGGCCTTACCATCAATCTGAAGGAGAGATGCGCAAGAGAATTCTTTAAGAAAAAGGTTCTGTTGAAGGATATCCACATGGCGATTCCCTCCGGCCACATGGTGCTTTTGCTTGGCGGCTCGGGCGCGGGAAAGACAACCTTTGTGAATGCCATCAACGGCTATGAGAAGGCGGATGCCCAGATCCTTCTGAACGGCACGGATATGTACAGGAATTACAGGAAGATGATGTATGAGGTGGGGTTCGTGCCGCAGTCGGAGATGATGCGCGGCAAGGACAAAGTGCTTGCCACACTCAGTGATACGGCGAAGTACCGGCTGTCCAAGGATATCCCCAGGGAGGACCGCAGGGAGCGGATTCAGGAAGTGGAAGACATCTTCGGCCTGAAGCCGGTTGAGAGCAACCTGGTGAACAAGCTGTCGGGCGGCCAGAAGAAGCGTCTGTCCATCTCGATGGAGATGCTTTCCAGCCCGTCCCTGTTCATCCTGGATGAGCCGGACTCCGGCCTTGACGGCGTCATGGCGAGGGAGCTCTTTGAACAGCTGAGGAAGATCGCGGACAGCGGCAAGATCGTCATCGTCATAACGCATACGCCTGACCGCGTGATCGACCTGTTTGACGATGTGATCGTCCTTGCGAAGGACAGCACCAGGACCGGACGCCTTGCCTTCTACGGAAGCATCGAAGAGGCAAGGAAGTTCTTTGGCAGGGAAAAGATGGAAGAGATCGTGAAGACCATCAATCGAAAGGAAGAGGGCGGCGACGGCCTGGCGGACGAGTATGTGCTGAAATACGCGGAGGTGAACGTGAACTATGGCTGAGATGAATTCCCATTCGAATACACCGGTATTTGATTTTAAGGTCCGCCACCGCGGCCGCGCCTCCCAGATCGGAATCTACTTTGCCAAGTTCCTGCGGATGTTTATCCATGAAGGGGACTGGAAGGTCCTGCCGATGGCTGCGCTGATCGCCGGCCTGGTGTCAATCGTCGTCGCGGAGGATTTCTTCAAGACCTCTGAAGGCACGCTGATCGGAACCCTGGCTTTTGCCTGTATCTGTATCTGGAACGGTTGCTTTAATTCGATCCAGGTGGTGTGCCGCGAGAGGGATGTCCTCAAAAGGGAGCACCGCTCCGGCATGCACATCAGTGCCTATGTCATCGCGCATATGCTTTACCAGTGCTTTCTGTGCATTCTGCAGATCATCGTAACGATGGGGGTTCTGAAACTCCTCGGGGTTCATTTTCCGGAGAAAGGACTCATCACTGCCTGGATGATCGTGGATTTTGGCATCACCATGTTCCTGATCACGTACGCTGCGGACATGATGTCGCTGTTCATCTCGTCGCTGTGTCATTCCACAACGACGGCGATGACGATCATGCCATTCGTTCTGATCTTTCAGCTGGTTTTCTCCGGCGGCCTGATTCCACTTCCGAACCTTGCGAGGCCGATCACCATGCTGACGATTTCCTGTCCCGGAATGAACGCGATGTCGGCGCAGGCGGATGTCAACAACCTGCCCTATTCCACAGTGGATAAGACAATCAGGGATCTTAAGGGAAATAAGATTAAGGCGACGATCACTCTTGGACAGGTGCTCGATGTGCTTGGCAACGAGGACAACGCCACTGTCGCGAAACTGCGCGCGGTGAAAGTCGGCGGGAATGCCACGCTTGGGGAACTGGTTGATGCGATCAAAAACGATGCGTCCTTTGCCACGATCCGGGACACGCAGATCATCGAGAACTGTACAGTCGGGGATCTTGTGAATGCCCTCGATCGGACCGGCATTCTGGATGATTATCAGGATGTACAGATCAGCTCAGCGACAACGCTTGGAGAAGTGATCGATGCCTTCGCAAAGGAGGAAGATGTCCAAAAGAGCCGGGAGGAAAGCTTCACGGTTGAGACGACTCTCGGGGACGTGCTGGACATCATCGGAGAAGACAAGGTGAAGGAATTCCTTGCACAATCAACCGCGAAGTCCAGCTACAACCCGGCTTATGACTGCACTCTTGGCAATATCCTCAAAAACTGGGGGCACATCCTGATCTTCGTGTTTGTGTTTGCCCTGGCATCGGTCATTGCGCTGGAGTTTATCGATAAGGATAAGAGATAACTGACGAAGGACAGACGCTTTCATTGTTAGAAGCCGGCCGGACGTGTATAATGGCCGTAACTGTTATGCCGGTTAACGTCAGCGATTTCCAGAAGGAAGCGCCTGAAATCGACTGGGTCACCGGGTTCTGCTGCCATTTTCCGAAGCTGACGAAGTTCTGGCGCCTGAGCTTTTCAATCGGCAATGAATTCTGTCCGCAGATATCGGGAAGGCTTTGCAGAATACAATCTATGGAAAGGAGACAGAATCATGTTATTTGGAAAAACGGC
>CACXFW010000385.1 GCA_902767065.1 uncultured Lachnospiraceae bacterium
GGGCGGACAAGCGGTGAAACCGCTCTGTCCGCCCACAGCGAAGAACACGAAGTGTTCTGAGCAATGGGGGTGCTGAATAGTTACCTCCTTTTTTCGACCCGTACGGCTGTCATGTAAGGATCGAGCGATCAGCCGTACAGGTGGACTCTTTACATCATCTTCAGATACTTTACATACGGCTTCGTCGATTCCCTCAGGTCATCCTTACAGGTCCAGCTCTTGCCCTTAAGCGTCAGGCAGGGATTATAAAAGGGATCTCCCGCCTCAAGCTCTTTCTCCCACCGATGAACAAAGATCCCGATCTCCCTGTGAAAACGCCGTACCTTCGCAGGGGAATCCTCACTCCCGCGCGAAGCAGATTCATAATGCAAAAGACATGCGGCCGGACACATCAAAACCCTATAGCCGTCTTTCCGAAGGCGCATACACAGATCGACATCATTAAATGTCACTTCCAGAGACTCATCCATTCCGCCCGCCTTCTCCCAGACATCTTTTCTGAGCATCATACAGGCACCTGTCACCGCGCTGACATTGTGGGTATGGGAAAAGACGAGACCGGGAAAATCATCCAGTATCTCCTGCAGCCTTTCCCCCTGCCACGCATGTCCCGCAATCCCGCCATGCCCAAGGATAATCCCTGCATGCTGTACGCTGCCTTCCGGATACAAAAGCACAGCACCGACCGCTCCGACCTCCGGCCTTGTCAAAAGCTCTTCCATCCGGGCGAGGCTTTCCGGCGCAAGGATCTGTGTATCATTATTCAGAAGCAGTAGGTATTCCCCTTTCGCTAAGGCCGCGCCGAACTGATTGATCGCGGAATAGTTGAAAGGACCGTCCCATGTCAGGATGCGAATGCGCGGATCCTCTGCCTCCAGCTGCCGGTACAGGTCAAATGTCTCCTGCTGCGTGGAATGATTCTCAAGAATCAGGATCTCCAGTCTTTTCCAGGTGTTCGTATGGCGCAGAGAATCGATACACCGCCTCAGATCCTGGCTGTGATCCCTGTTCGGGATCAGAACACTGATCAAAGGCTCTTCCCTCAGAGAAAGCCCCAGGGACGGCCCGGATCCTTCAGCGTATGTGACCGTTTCCCATCCGGATTCCTCTCCATCTGTAAAGGCCCGGGGATCCTCTGCAACATGATAAAGAACCTTCGGGATATGCCTGATCCGCATGCGTTCCACGGACAGATCCTTTCCCTTTTCCTTCAGGCAGATCCGTTTCAGGAACGCATGAAAGGACTCATCCCCGTCCGGCAGCGGCCCGGCTAGTCTTGCCGCCCTGGCGTTGACGAAAACGACATTTCCCATATAGTTGACGCCTTCCAGAAGATCCGGGTCGAAATCCGGACGGAACGCAGGACGTTCTTTCTTGCCATCCCTGCCGATTCTGTCCGAATCAAAGTAGATCAGATCGACCTTGGATCCGCCCTTTTGCCCGATCAGGCTGACGCACTCCCACAGAAGATCCGGCCGGAGCGTACAGGGACCGTTTACAATCAGGATATAATCAGGACAATTACAGTTCTTCAATGCCCTGAATTCCCGGTAAACCTGCATCTCCAGAGACTGAAAGAATGCGGTCCGGTCTGCGGAATTCATCATGGCTGTCACGGCGACCTTGCATTTCACAGGAAGTACGGCCTTCTCCATCTTCAGATAATCGTGGGAAGACGGCCGGTTCCTGCTCTGCCACAGCTCGTAGGAAACCTCGGGGGCCTTCCTGCCAAAAAGCCTGTCCGCGGTCAGAACCGCACTGCCCCGTACCCCGTGATCCCTGATATAGGATGCGACTTGCTTCAGCTTCATTGTTCACCTCTTCAGCAGTTTTTTCAACGGCTCTTTCAATGGGATATTTGCTTCGGAGATTTTCCTGGCAAAGCGGTAGGACGTCGTGTTCTTCAGCATCTCCATGGAAGTGCGGAGCATCTCATTTTCCTCGCGCAGCCGGTTGATTTCAGGTGCCGCCCCCTGCCCCCTGACGCGAGGATTCGCCATGGCCAGAGCCTCGATCAGAGCGGAAGAATCCACTTCCTTTCCATGCTTTACCACGGTGGGATTTGCGGGAACGAGCACTGACTCATACAGCTGAAGGTACTGTTCATTCATGTTCGCAACGCTCCTTACAGACGCCTCCCTGGCCCTCTTCTTCTTTTCCTCCAGTTCCTCCGGATGGCGTCTGATATGCTCAAGAAGTTTCCCTACATCCTCCCCGGAGGAGGCAGGATCAAGGAGCCAGCCGGCCTTCGTCTGCCGGATCCGCTCCCCGACCGCTCCCAGATCTGTCCCGATCACCGGGATCTGGCACGCCCATGCCTCTGACAGCGTGTAGCAGAAGGTTTCCGCCCATACCGGCAGGATCAGCGCCACATCGATCCTGCCTGCCCTGAGAAGATCATAGATATCCTCTTTCTGATAAACACCGGAGAAATGCACATGGTCCGATGCCTTTGCAGCCCTGATGCGCGGATCCCCGACCTCTCCGTACACAAACAATCGCCACGGCGCATTCTTCTGTTCGATCAGCTCCTTCAAAACCCCGGACCCTTTTGCTTTCGTGACGCCTCCAAGGTATGCGACATTCAGCTTCCCGCCTCCGGATTCATTCTGCCTCCAGGCCGTGCGGTATACGATTCCGTCCGTATAGGTTCTCCCGCCGTCCACAATCAGGATGCGGATTCGGATCCGCCCCTCTTTCAGGCCGGGGACCTGAAACACCGAATGGATCCCGCTCCACAGATACCTGGGGTTTGCTTCAGCTGCCGCCACATCCGGCCTTGCCTGCTTTTTTACCTGCAATCCACAGGCTCTTCCATCAGATCCCGTCACTTCGATAATAATCGATGTATCGATACTGTCCGATCCTTCCAGGAACGCCCACCCGGAGATGTACTGGAAGCTCCCTCCGTCTCCCGGCATCTGATCAAGTCTGGAATGCACCCGGTTCGTCTTCACAACACTTTCCGGAAGACGGGTGACATACGTGCCGGATGAGGCAAGGTCCGTTCCGTGTCCGATCGTCACACTCATGTCCTCCAGGAAAGGATACGCCTCACACATAATCCTTCTGGCACTCGCGGAGGGGAACACGATCTTCCTGCACATTCCAAGTGCCTGGGCATTCTCGCTTCTCCAGTGTCTGATGACCTCCACCCTGCCATATCCGCAGTTTTTTCTCAGGCATTTCGCACAGACGCTCTCTTTGGGGACCATACGGAAGACGGAACGCTTCCCGCCGGCGGATTCTTTCAAAGCAAAGCACTCCTCAGAAGGACAGAACTTTCCGTCGGGCATCAGAAGCTTGGTTGTCGGACAGGCGTAGTAATAATCATGCAAAGTGGCAATCACCGGAATCTCCAGATCCCGGCACTCCCGGAAGATATCCAGGGACAGTCCCTGCGTATGATGGACATGGACCAGATCGATCGCAAAGGAAGACAGGATAACACGCAAAGTCCGGGCAAGGGTTTCATCATGGAAAACAGGGAAGGCCTCCTCCTCGCCGATAGGGAACTTCAGCGTAAGCAGCCTGCCCTTTTGGTCCGCAGACTCCTCACTCACCAGAAGATCCCAGTCAGGAAGGTTCCGGTCTTCCAGGTAGATGGTAAGACGCAGGGAATCCCTGTCTCTGGTACAGACAAAGACGTTAAACGCCTCCTTTGCCCCTGATACGAGATCCCGCACATGAAGCTGTGTCCCGCCGATATTCTGTTTCGCGATCTGTCTGAAGTCCAGATGAAGATAATACAGGAGATTTTTCTTTCCGTTGTTCAGGCACTGATGGAGGAGCAGATTGTCACGGATCTCAGAATCCGGATTCTGGCGGCAGTACTCGTCGTTTAGCTTCATGAACTGCGGATAGCGTTTTCGGAGAATCCTCTCATGTTCTTCAATCAGTCTGTGCTTCTCCCGGGTCTCAAACGATGCGGTTCCCCTGTGGTAGATGAAGGTATCATCACACAACACATGAATAAAGCCGAGCATGGAACAGCGGAAACAGAAGTCATTTTCTTCTCCGTATCCGCGCTCAAACGCTTTTTCGTCAAACTCTCCGGCAAGAGCGTACGCCTTCTGACGCACCAGCATACAGAACCCGACGCCGACAGGCACACGCGGATAACGGTGCAATGAGACCCGCTCCACCAGCCGGGCGTAGGAATCCACCTTATATCCGTCCGGCAGCGGCTGGTCCTTCACAAACACAGGAACGGAGGCCAGCGTCGCAGCATTGGAAAGGGGGGTGACCGTCGCGATCCTATCCGAGCGGCAGGCACAGGCCTGAAGCTTTTCCACCCACCCATGCGTAACGATGGTATCCGAATTCAGAAGGATCGTATCACGGTCCGACCAGGAGAGCCCTCTGTTGACATTTGCCGAGAATCCCCTGTTCTTTTCATTAAACAGGGCAATCATCCCCTGCTCCGCGTCCGGGGGCGCTGCACACACCTGCGAAATCAGATCCCGGACCCGGCTGTCCGTACTTAAGTCATCGATCAGAAGGACACGGTGCCTGGAAAGATCCGTGTGTTTCCGGATACTCTCGATACATAGGACCAGGTCTTCATATCCGTTATAAACCGGGACAACAATATCGACCGCGCTGTGTATCTTGTTCTGCTTCATCTAAAGCCTCCCCCCTTTATCTTCGAAGATGCTCCTTAGCACGGCGCCAGAAAGAGCGCGCGACATTTCTCCCGGAGCGGGAAAGAAGCTCCTGGCTCTTGTTAAACGCCCAGTGAATCCCTTTTGTCCGCACCACTCCCGTGATTCGGATCTTCGCCGGAATCTGGCGGCAGAAGACACGGTACGCGGGGTCCATCGTGAGAAACGCATCTCCGCCGCGTGTTTTCGCGGACGCGTTGACCGGCTTCAGAATCCCTTCCTCGGAATGAAGATCGCAGACACACGCACATCCTTCCAGCGGGTCAAAGCGCAGCGCGCGTATCTGGTCAGGGTTTTTAAGCTCGAAGGTGACATCATACCTGCCGTTGTCAAGGACGACATCCACATGCAGCGCATCCTCTTCATGAAAACCCTTCCCGCGGTCCTGATAAAGGGATGCCGTCAGGCGCACATCCTGGCCGCTCCACTGAAGGTCTCCAAGGTCCGGACGCCTTACCGGCACCGCAAACGCGGCAAGAGAATTGCCCCGGACGTATTCCTTCTCAAAGTGCGTTGCCCATTTCCAGAATATCTGCGCGCGCGCAGGGCTGATTCCAAGCTCCTCAAGAAGCTTCTCCCGGGGAAGAACGCGCTCCATCTCCCGTCTTGAAGCGTAAAGCTCATTGACAGAACGCCACACGAGAAAGTCCGCCGGAACCGGCGTGTCCGTAATCCACTCCCCGTCAATGACAAGATCCCCCCCGGGCCCCGGAAAGACATTGTCAAAGATCAGGTCAATATTCGCAGGGCTTACCATCGGACAGGCGCCCGGCTCCGGATCCGGGCAGGAGCTTCCAAACAGCCTGGCAAAGCCCTCCGGATCTACCTTGTCTTTCACCTCATTGACAAGAATCATCTCCCTCAGACGGCTGCAGGCTGAGCGGATGGAGGAAGCATCCGGCAGGATCATTTCCTCCAGGCTCTTCCCCGAAAGGAAGGGGTAGACGCAGGATCCGTCTTCCTGAAGCTCCCCCTGCAGAAGGAAGCACCCAGCCTGAGCGTTCCTCTCACGATCATGCATTTTTCTCAGATGCGCCCGGGCTTCCTTCGTCAAAGGACTCTTCGTCACGGTTTTCCTGCCGTCCGGCGCCTGGCAGATCACGGTCTGGATCCGGAACCTTGGCGCCCGGTCCGAGTTGACCTTGGCATACAGAATTCCCGGACGGGCGCGCTCCTCTCCTGCCCTGAGACTTCCCGCTTCGATCAGGAAGGAGTTCATGAAGCATTCCATCACGCCTTCCCGGCACAGCGTCTGTCCCATCTCCTGCTCGGAAAACAGCTCAAGGCGGCGCGGATTGAAGTTCCACGCGTTTTTTCCAAAGCTGTCCGCACGGAGGGTTTCCTTCGTGAAGATCTCATTCGGGAACTTGTAATCCGGATACGGATAATAGAATTTCCGCCAGGGAAGGCCGCACCTGTCGCACAGCTTCTCCCATTCCTTCTTCGAGAAGGTATGGACCGCCGGATTGTCCGGATAGTCCTTCAGGCCCTCCATATATTGATCCGTGTGATCCTCCGGCGCGCCGGCAAAGTATTTCAGTCCGAGCCGGTTCTCAATCGCGATCAGGAGAAGCCCGTCCTCCTTCAGATACCCGGCGCACCGCTTCAGAAAGTCCCCGTAAGGATCCTCCCCTTCTGTAAAGGAGCCCGCATATTCGAAGACACCGTTCAGAATACAATAATCAAACCGTTCCTCAAATATCATGTCATTCAGGTTTCCGACCATGATCGTGAGGTTTTCATATGCCCGGTTTCTTTCATAATTGATCCGGGATCTGCGCATCGACAGCTCCACGCTGGTCACCTTTGCGCACTTGCGGCACAAAAGCCCCGTTATCGCTCCCGGGCCGGCGCCAATCTCGAGGACCGACGCACCCTTCCTGAAATCATACCAGGAGAGGATATTCTCACGAACCTGGGAAAGGTGGTACAAAACAGGAAATGACCTGTCCCCGGACGCGTCCAAGGATTTTTCCTCCTGAACGATCTGAAGGATCCTGTCCTCGATCTCGCCGTCCGAATACTGATCATTTCCCCGATAATACTCTGTAGAAAGCTGTGCCATGGAAAGCCTCCGCCAAATGTAATTATTCAGCACCCCCTGGAATTGCTCATGATCCAGTCAGATAAGCTTGCTTATCTGAC
>CACXFW010000386.1 GCA_902767065.1 uncultured Lachnospiraceae bacterium
AATAAGCCTGCGGCGATGACGGAATCCGTCAACCAGTTCGCGGCAGCCATGCAGGAATATATCCCGAAATGGTGTGCAGGCCAGACAGCAATCGCCAAAAGCGCGGATAATGACACGCTGGCAGGGATGGAAGCTGAGTACCAGGCCCTTGGAGAACTGATCGGAAAGCTGAAATCCGAAGATGATGAGGACGAAGACGACGACAAAATCAAAGAAGATGACGATAGCAATGTCAAGAAAGGAGAACTTGAGGAAATGCTTAAGATCGACAAAAGCAAAATGACACCCGAAGAGGTGGCTGCATACGACGAGATCATCAAGAAGTATGCGGTCGATGAGCCTGTGGAAGATCCGGCAGCGGACCCGGTTCCGCAGGAGACCACCGTAGATAAATCCAAAGAAGGCGCTCCGACAGCTCAGGAAGAGCCGGTTGAGTCCGAGATCGTAAAGGCCCTCAAGGCCGAGATCGCAGAGACGAGGAAGTCCCTTGATGCTATGAAGGACGAGGCGCTGACCAAGGAAGTGACCGAAGTCGCGAAGAAGTATCTTCCGCTTGGCAAGAAGGTTGAAGAGCTCGTCCCGGTCCTGAAGCAGATGAAGGCCGGCGGCGAAGAGCTTTACAACAATTATGTCTCACTGCTCGACCAGCAGCTCGACATTCAGAAGAGTTCCGGGATCTTTACCGAGATCGGTAAGAGCACCACTGGTGACGCTGCCGGAGATCCGGAGAAGATGTGGATCGCGAAAGCGAGGGAACTCATGAAGACCAGAACTGACCTCACACTCCAGCAGGCCATGGACGAGGTCGCGCTCACCGATGATGAGCTTCGCGCTCAGATCGACCAGTAAGGAAGGAGGAACCTGATAATGTCTACTTACGAATACGCTCAGATCAATGAGAGCCCGACAATCAAGCTTAAGGCTGCGAGTGCGCTCACTGCCCCGAAGGCTCTTGCCCTCGCTCTCGGTGCTTCCGGAGTCGCGCTTCCGTCTGCGGGAGCTGCCTGCGTCGGCATTGCGCTGATCAGCAATCCGGATTCCGTCGCTTCTGGCGGCGATGTTGATATCCAGATCAAGGATATCGGCCTGTGGGAAGCGTCCGCAGCGATCACCGCTGGTGCGCTCCTGGCAACCACTGCAGCGGGCAAAGCTGTCACGGCAGATGAAGGGGATCATATCATCGCCCGTGCGCTGGAAGCAGCCACCGCTGCCGGTGATCTGATCAAGGTTCAGATCGTGAACGCTGGCGCTACCGTTCCTGCATCGTAATTGATCTATCAGAAAGGAGATAAACAATGGGACAGAGACCTATGCATGCTACTGCGGCCGGGGTTGAACTCGACATCGCAAAGGGCTGGAAACCGAATCTGTATCTGACAAACATGGCTATTGCCCACTTCCAGGAGCCGTCATTCTATGTCGCGCCGGACATCTTCCCGATCCTTCCGGTTCCGACCAGCTCCGGTAACTACTATGTATTCAACAAGGCTGAGCTTGCTCTCGACCAGGTTCAGAAAAAGCCCGCCTTCGGAAAGGTCGCCCCGGCGGTCTTCAGCCATTCGGAGGAAACCTACTCCGTGGGTGTTGACCAGGTGATCATCGGCGTTGACCAGATCGCGGCCCTGAATTATCAGAGATCCGGCGCTCCGGCAACGATTGATCCGCGCCGTGCGAAGACCCGTCTTCTCGCCGAGCAGATGAAGATCCATCTTGACCGCGTGTTCGCTGACGGATTCTTCAACAGCTCCGCATGGACGAACGTCAAGACCGGTGTCGCGGCTTCCCCGTCCACGAACCAGTTCCTGCAGTTCAACGATGCGAATTCCGACATCATCGGATATTTCGATCAGCTGAAGAGGGACATGCTCCTGAACGGAAGAAGGCTCCCGAACAGGCTGACGCTCGGCTATGACGTCTTCGTGGCGATCAAGAACCATGCGCAGTTCCTGGAGAGAGTCACCGGATCCGGATCCACACCGAACCCGGCGCTCGTCAATGAGCAGGTCATCGCTGCTGTCCTCGGCATTGAGGAAGTCAAGGTTCTGTACGGAACCCGCAACACCGCAGCGCTCGGCCAGGCGGCAAGCATGGCGTTCAACTTCAACAGCCGTGACGCTCTGCTGACCTACTGCCCGAAGACCCCGTCCCTTGAGGAGCCGTCCGCTGGCTACATCATCACATGGGATATGCTGGGTAACGGCAGCTTCATGACCACTGATGCATTCGAGGGAGAACCCGGCACGCATTCCGAATTCGTGGAAGGCCTGATGGCAACCGCGATGAAGAAGACCTGCGATGACCTGGCCTTCTATCTGTATCAGGCTGTCGCCGCGTCATAAGGAGGACTCACATGGCCTACATTGTAAAGAGGCCGATCAACCTCAACGGCAAGCGTAGGCTGATCGGTGAGATCATCCAGGATGATGAGATCACTCAGGGTGCCATCATCCGGACCGGCATGGTCAAAAAGATCGAAGAGGAACCCTTGGGCATGAATGCTCCGGAAGTCGGGCAGGAGGAAGCTCCTGCCCCTCAGCCGAAAAAGAAGAACCGCAAGAAAGCAAAAACGGAGGACGGAGGTGATGCCTGATGGCGTACACCTACACGCCCTCTAATGTTGCCACCTACAGCCCTGACAGGATGCGGTTTGAGCTGGGGGACACGATGGTCGAGGGAGGGGTAGAAACCTGCGCATTGTGCGATGAAGAGTACAGTGCGGTGCTCTCCGGCCTGCCCTCCAGCCCGTCTGCGAGGCAGTGGAAGAAACATAAGCTCAGATGCCTCGAGGCCATCATGCGGAAGTTCGCATACGAACCTGACACGAAGGTCGGCCCTGCGGACTTCAAATTTGGTGACAGGGCGAAGCTCTGGAAGCAGATGTATGACGACCTTAAGTCTGAGCTTGGCACAACTGCCGCTTCCGCTTCTGCCATTTCAGTACTGGCACAGAATCCCGCCACGTCGGAAATCACACCACCGTATTTCTACAACGGGATGATGAGCCATGAAGAAGCGGAGGGAACAGACATATGATCCATCAGACGAGAGTATTCCTCAGGCCCGGGAACCTTTGGAAGACGTTTGACGTCTCCCGGAACGTAACAACAAACCAGATGGGCTATCCGGTCAGCGGTTACCAGAAGACCGGAGAACAGATAACAGGCATCATTTCACAGGCGACTAC
>CACXFW010000387.1 GCA_902767065.1 uncultured Lachnospiraceae bacterium
AATGAATTTCGTTCGCGAGTATAAGCAGAGCAAATAAGAGGACAGAAATGGAACCAGAAAAGCTTGTGGTCCTGACCGGGCCGACTGCGGTCGGAAAGACCCGTCTTTCCATTTCCCTGGCAAAGCGGGTCTTCGGGGAGATTATCTCCGCGGATTCCATGCAGGTTTACCGGGGAATGGACATCGGATCCGCCAAGATCCGCCCTGAGGAGATGGAAGGAGTCAGGCATCATCTGATCGACGTGCTTGATCCTTCCCAGCCGTTCGATGTCGTCCAGTTCCAGCGCCTTGCCAAAAATGCGATCAACGACATCACCCATCGCGGCCATATCCCGATTCTGGCCGGCGGGACCGGTTTCTATATCCAGTCTGTGGTATATGATATCGACTTTACGGAAAATGACGCCGATCACTCCTTCCGCCAGGAACTGATGAACGGAAAAAGTCCGGAAACGCTTCACGAAATGCTGGAGAAGGTTGATCCCGGGGCAGCAAAAGCGATCCATCCCAACAATGTCCGGCGGACAATCCGCGCGCTGGAATTCTATCATCAGACCGGATGCCGGATCTCTGATCACAACCATCTGGAACGGCAGAAGGAGTCTAACTACCGGCTGTGTTATTTTGTCCTGAATCAGGATCGCGCAGCGGTATATGAGAAGATTGACCGCCGCGTAGATGCCATGCTTCAGGCAGGTCTCGTGGAGGAAGTAAGAAGCCTTTGGGAGAAGGGCATGACCCCGGAAATGACCTCCATGAAAGGACTTGGTTATGCGGAGATACTCAGGTTCCTGTCCGGTGAGATCCCTTATGAGGAAGCAGTCCGACTGATCAAACGCAATACGAGGCATTTCGCGAAACGCCAGATTACCTGGTTTAAGCGGGAGAAGGATGTCATCTGGATCAACCGTGACGATTATGGCAACGACGATGAGAGGATCCTGGAGGCAATCCTTAAGATCCTGAAGGAGAAAGGATTCTATGAATAAGGCAGATCTAAATCCAGACCGGCCCAGGCTGACGGCAGAACACATCTATGAGCAGATGGGAGTCTCTTCCGGCTTATGGAATCTCGGCGTCCAGGTCCTGGAGGAACTCAAAGACCGCTTTCGCGCAATTGATGAGACAGCTGAGGTGAATCAGCTGAAGGTGCTTGGCGCGATGCAGAAAAACAGGATCAGCGCAGAGCATTTTACAGGATCCACAGGATATGGGTACAATGATGCCGGGCGGGACGGTCTGGAGAGGGTCTATGCGGATGTCTTTCATACCGGGGACGCGCTTGTCCGCTCCCAGATCACCTGCGGAACTCACGCGCTGAGCCTGGCGCTGTCCGCAAATCTTCGTCCCGGGGATGAAATGATCTCCATCAGCGGCAAGCCTTATGATACACTGGAGGAGGTGATCGGGATCCGCCCTTCCCGCGGCAGCCTTGCCGAATACGGGATCACCTACCGGCAGGTAGAGCTGAAGAGGGACGGAGGCTTTGACTTTGAGGCGGTCAGACAATCGATCGGCCCGAAGACCCGCCTTGCGGCAATTCAGCGGTCGAAGGGATACCTGACAAGACCGTCTCTTTCCGTGGAGCAGATCGGAGAAGCAATCCGCTTTGTCAAAACGCTGCGTCCGGATCTTTTGGTGATGGTTGACAATTGCTACGGTGAGTTCGTGGATCGTCTGGAGCCTTCCGATTACGGCGCGGATATGACCGTCGGTTCCCTGATCAAGAATCCGGGGGGCGGTCTTGCGCCGATGGGCGGCTACATCGCCGGCACAAAGGAATGTGTGGAAAACTGCGCGGTGCGCCTGACCTCCCCGGGACTTGGGCGGGAGGTCGGCGCCAGCCTTCAGGTGAACCGTTCCTTTTATCAGGGACTCTTTCTGGCACCGACCGTAACGGCAGGGGCGCTGAAGGGCGCGATCTTCGCCGCGAACCTGTTCGGACGGTTTGGCTATCGGTGTATCCCGGACGGCTCAGAGAAAAGGAACGATATCATACAGGCGATTGAATTCGGAACGCCGGAAGGCCTGATTTCTTTCTGCGAAGGAATCCAGGCTGCGGCGCCTGTGGATTCCTATGTCACGCCCGAGCCCTGGGCGATGCCGGGATATGACAGCGATGTCATCATGGCCGCAGGGGCATTTATCCAGGGATCCTCCATTGAGCTGTCTGCCGACGGACCGCTCCATGCGCCCTATGCCGCCTATTTTCAGGGCGGACTGACCTTTGAGCATGCGAAGTACGGGATCCTGAAGGCTGCGCAAAGGATGGTTCAGAAAGGACTGATCCGGATCTGACGCCACCGTTTTCGATTGCCGCGCCCAGGATCTGTACAGTTCCTTAACCAGGTGACCGGCGGCAGACTGGAATCATGCTATGTGGAACATTGTATTATATCAGCCGGAGAAGCCGGCAAATACAGGAAATATCGGCCGTACCTGTGTCGCGGTGGGCGCAAGGCTGCACCTGATCGAGCCTGTCTCCTTCAGCCTGTCTGACAGCCACCTGAAGAGAGCCGGAATGTACCACTGGAAGATGCTGGATGTAGAGCGGTATTCGGACTTTGAGGACTTCCTGAACCGGAATCCTCATGCCAGGATCTATCCGGTCGAGACGGGCGGAAGATGCTGTTATTCCCGGATGAAATATGAACCGGACTCCTTTCTGCTGTTCGGAAAGGAGAGTACGGGAATCCCCGGGCAGATCCTTGACCGGTTTCCGGATACGAGTGTCCGGATTCCGATGAAGGAAGGCGTGATTTCCATGAACCTGAGCGACTGTGTCTCCATCATTCTGTTCGAGGCTCTCAGGCAGAATGGATTTGAGGGTCTGATCTGATTTTGCAGTTCACTGCCCCCGCTGCAGGTCGCACCCCGGCCAGCCCCACCTCCCGGGCCTGTGGGCCGTCCCACAAGGAACCCCTTGTTTTCTTCCCTGAACATGTGTATAATTCAATCTGTCACATGTAGTATTAAAAACTACATAACAGAATAGTAATATTCGCGTTACAGGGAGGAGGATACATCATGAGTGTAGTCAACAAGATTAAAGAACCGGGAAGCGCGATCACTCACTTTATCGGATTCTGTCTGGCGGCAGTCGCGGCGATCCCCCTTCTCATCAAGGCTGCGGGGCGGGAAGGGAACGAAACGCTGTATTGCATGCTCATTTTTATCCTCAGCATGATGCTTCTGTACGCGGCTTCCACGACCTACCACACCTTTGATATCAACGGACGGGTAAACCGGATTCTGCAGAAGATCGACCACAGCGCCATCTGTGTACTGATAGCCGGTACCTATACGCCTGTGTGCCTGCTTGTTCTGAAGCAGCCGACCGGAATCCGGCTGTGCATCCTGGTATGGAGCATCGCCATTGCGGGAATCATCATCAAGCTGTTCTGGATCACATGCCCAAAATGGTTTTCGTCGGTTCTCTATATCGGAATGGGCTGGGCGTGCGTGACAGCATTTCCGTCCCTGCTGACGGATTTAAGCAGAACCGCTTTCTACTGGTTCCTGGCGGGCGGCATCCTGTACACGGCGGGCGGAATCATCTATGCGCTGAAGCTTCCGTCGTTCAACTCCAGGCATCCGGAATTCGGGACTCACGAAATCTTTCACCTGTTTGTGATGGGCGGGAGCATCTGTCATTTTATTGCCATGTATTTCTATATTGCCTAGTGTGTCGTCTCAATCATTCTTTTATTAATTCGTACCACCTTGTCGTCAGCTGTTGCGTTGTCGTCAGTCAGCGTAGCCCGCT
>CACXFW010000388.1 GCA_902767065.1 uncultured Lachnospiraceae bacterium
ATGAAGCTGTGAGGCCGGGAGCGTGCGGATCGAGATTCCTTCGCTGCTGGTGATGGCTGTGGCAGCTTCATCACCGGTGCCGAACAGACCGACGATGCTCGGACGGATCTGATCATCAGCGGCAAGCCTTTTGCACAGCGTCTGCAGCAATTCGCCATCCGAAGAGTACATCAGAACCGACTCTTCCTTCAGACGGATGCCGCTCTTGATACTCTGATTCTGTACATAGACATGACCGCTTTTATCCGTACAGATGCGTACGCCCTTCCTGAAGCCCTCTTCGGAAGCCTTGACCTGCCACTGAAGCTCTCCGTCCGGGGATGCTTTCAGAAGCCGTTCTCCTGCAGAATCAAGCACATACAGATTCCCGTCCTGATCCTGGCATGCGGAAACCACTTCCGACAGGGCATAAGGTGAAAAGGGTTTGACCAGAAGCCATTTCCGGAAGAAGACGACAACCAGAACAGAGAACAGAAGCAGGAGAAGGGTTATGATGGTAAAGATTACTTTTCGCTTTGATTTCAATTTCATGACAGATTCCTTGTGCAACGGGATGTTTTTAACGACAGATTCTTTCAGCCTGAAAAATATAATACCTGAAGAAATTCGGGAAAGCAAGAAGGGCGCTGTAATCCTGGCAGGGTTACAGGTCAGGCTTTTGGCGCTGTAATCACAAAATAATTCGAATACAGGCAAAAGTTATGGTATAAACAAGGAAAGGACTGCCGCCGGAGCCGGCGCACAGAAGGAAGGGGCGGGCCTTTTATTAGCTGGACAATCGCATAAGGAGTAAGATCGATGAACGGAAAGAGGCTGAGTCTGCGCGCAAGGGTAATCCTTCTTGTGTCTGTCTTTCTGCTCACAGCGAACGTGGTGCTTGGCATCACGTTGATGATGCAGTCACGAAGGGCCATGAAAACGCAGATTAACGAGAGAATGCTGGATATCGTCAACACTGCGGCGGCCATGCTGGACGGGGATGTCCTGGAGAAGCTTGAGGCGGAGGATGCCGGGACGAAGGAATACCAGTCGGTCATGAATACGCTGATCCATTTCCGTGACAACATTAAACTGGACTATATCTACTATGTCCGGGATGAGGGAAATAAGACCTTCTCCTTTGGCATCGATCCTGACCCTGTCTCGCCCGGAAAATTCGGTGCTCCCGTGGTTTATACGGAGGCGCTTTACGCCGCGAGCCAGGGCATCCCTTCCGTGGATGAGCATCCCTATGAAGACGCCTGGGGGCGATTCTACAGTGCCTTCAGCCCGGTGTTTGATTCGGAAGGGAAGGTGGCGGCGGTTGTTACCGCGGACTTTGGCGCTTCCTGGTATGAAAAGCAGCTGAATCAGAATGCGCTGACGATCATTGCCGCCTGCGTTCTGTTTGTCGGCATCGGGATTGCCATTACCCTGTTCCTCACGCGCCAGTACAGCCGCCGCATGGAGGCGATGGCGAGAAACCTGCATGACCTGGCCGAAGACATCAACTCCCTGACCGGGGAGACAGATCCGGAAAAGTCGGTAAAGTTTGATGATGGCGTATGGGACGACAGCATGCAGGCTCTGGACGAGAACATCTCGGCTTTGAGAGATGACCTCCGCGAGCATATCACCCATGCCAATACGCAGGCCAACAACATGATCACCGCCATGGCCTCCGATTACCGCTGCGTGTATTACGCGAATCTGGATGAGGATGACGCGGTGTGCTACCGGGAGGATCCGGACGATCCGGACCAGACGCCGGCAGGGGTTCATTTTTCCTATCGGGACCGGCTGGCCTGGTATGCCGAAAACACCGTCGCGCCGGGCTACCGGGAAGGGTTTCTGCGCTTTGTGGATCCGGACAATATCCGGAAAAGCCTGGCGGAAAAGCCCATTATTGCTTACCGTTATCTGGCGCAGAGGAAGGGCCGTGAATACTATGAGATGATCCGCATGGCCGGCGTACGCCGCGCGGAAGACCGGGATGACCATATCGTTCACGCGGTCGGAATGGGGCTTACCGAGATCGACGCTGAGATGCGGGAAACCATGGCAAGAAACGAAGCCCTGGCAGAGGCGCTGTCCATGGCGGAGGAGGCCAATCTCGCAAAGACAGCCTTCCTCTCGAGCATGAGCCATGAGATCCGCACCCCGATGAACGCCATTATCGGACTGGACAGCCTGGCGCTCAAGAATGAAAGCCTGGATGCGCAGACCCGTGAATACCTGGAGAAGATCGGAGGAAGCGCCCGGCACCTTCTGAACCTGATCAATGACATTCTGGATATGAGCCGCATCGAGTCCGGACACATGGTCCTTCAGAAGGAGGAATTCTCCTTCAGCGCCATGCTGGAGCAGATCAATACGATGGTCATGTCACAGTGCTCGGACAAGGGGCTGACCTATGAGTGCCGGATCCTGAATCATGTGGATGAGTTTTATGTCGGCGACGACATGAAGCTGAAGGAGGTGCTGATCAACATCCTGAGCAACGCGATCAAGTTCACCGACGCGCCCGGAAGCGTCACCCTGACCGTAGAGCGGACCGCAGTCTTCGAAGACCAGTCCACCCTGAAATTTAGCATCCGGGATACCGGAATCGGAATGGATCAGGAGTATATTCCGAAGATATTTGACGCATTTTCCCAGGAGGACAGCAGCCGCAAGAACAAATACGGAAGCACGGGCCTTGGAATGGCCATCACCAGAAGCATCGTGGAGATGATGAACGGCTCGATCAGCGTTGCGTCAAAGAAGGGGGCCGGATCCGAATTCACCGTGAGCATTACTCTGAAAAACGGTGAGAGCAGGGAAACGGCGCGAACAGCCGGGGAATGTGACGGCATGGAAGCAAAACAGACTGACCTTGCCGGAAGGAGGGTCCTGCTTGCCGAGGACATGGAGATGAATGCCGAGATCATGATGGATCTTCTGTCCCTGGAAGACATCGAGGCGGATCACGCAAAGAACGGAAGGATTGCGGCAGACATGTTTGAAAGCAGCGCTCCCGGGACTTACGCGGCGATCCTGATGGATGTGCGGATGCCGGAAATGGACGGCCTGGAAGCGGCAGCCGCCATCCGTGCCATGGACAGGGAGGACGCGAAGAGGATTCCGATCATTGCGCTGACCGCGAATGCTTTTGATGAGGATGTGCAGCGCTCCCTTCAGGCCGGGATGAATGCGCACCTGAGCAAGCCGGTGGATGCGGATCACCTGATTCAGGTCATGGGAGAGCTGGTTTATGAAGCGGAAGGGAGGATGTAAGATGGGCAGAAAGTATATTATTGAGATCGAAGAGATTCCGTTTGAGCAGCAGCATCCGGATGTTTTCACGAATGAGGGCAGGATCGTGTATCCCCACTCCCAGGACAGACTGTTTCGTGCGGTCGGGTTTAAATCTCTGGTATTCACCCGGGAGGATCTGGAGAAGCTGACGCCCCTCCCGGACGATGATTCACCGGGAGGCAAAGACGCAAAATGAGAGAGCAGAGGAACCGGATATGTTTACGGGAGAAAAGAGTGAGGCGATTCTGAGACTGCTTCTTGCTATGATCTCAGGCGGAATTCTCGGATACGAACGGAGCAGCAAGAGAATTGACGCAGGATTTCGTACCCACATCATTGTATGCATGTCTTCCTGCGCGATCATGATCACCAACATTCATACTTATTTGTTTTACGGAACCGGCGACCCGATGCGTATGCCGGCGCAGGTGATCAGCGGGGTCGGGTTTCTCGGCGCGGGCTGCATTCTGGTCACAGCGCATCAGCGGATTAAAGGCGTGACGACGGCAGCCGGGATCTGGGCGGCAGCCTGCCTTGGCCTGTGCATTGGCGCCGGGGACTACATTGTAGCTGTCCTGGTGATGGCGATGGTGCTGCTGACGATGACCGTCCTTCGGAATGTGGATGACAGGATTGTCACGAAGACGAAGTATATGCGGCTGTATATGGAGCTGGAATCCGTTTCGGCCATCACGGAGTTTATCAAGTACCTCCGGGAACAGAAGGCCAGGGTGACTGAAATGGAGACTATCGATAACGCGGTAAGCGATTCGATCGCGATCGTAATCTCCATACGGCTGGAACGGGCTGATTCTCTGAAGAATGTCATTGCCAGGTGCGAACAGCTGAAGGGCGTGATCTTTGCGTCAGAGCTGTGAAAAACGGGATCTTTGCGTCAGAGCTGTGAAAGCGGAATGCAAAGACAGAAAGATGACGTGACAAGGGCCGGCGCACTGCCAGGCGCGGGCAGCCAAAC
>CACXFW010000389.1 GCA_902767065.1 uncultured Lachnospiraceae bacterium
CTCTTCAGACCTGGACGGGCTGGATGCAGAGAAGCTTCAGGCGCATGTCGACCGTGTGCAGGATTTCTTTGATCAGGTCATTTACCGGACAAATGGAATCATGTCCTACTATTACCGGATTGATCCTGCCGTCTCGTCCGAGGTGAAGGGCTTCTGGCAGGTGAATCCCGACGGGGAAGGATTCCGGGAGCATGAGGTGACGGATATCACGGAGTATGATACCGCGGATACCTCCAGCCTTGTCTGGTTTACTGTGCCAAAGCAGACGGGCAGTCCGGTCTGGCTTCCTCCCTACATCACGGAAAACCTGGAGGAACGTGTCATTTCCTACAATATCCCGGTCTATTATGAGGAACAGTTCGTGGGCGTTGTCGGCATTGAGCTGGACTGCTCCTTCATGGAGGAGCTGGTCAACAATATCACGCTGTATGAGAACGGATATGCCTTCATCAACGATCCGCAGGGCAATCTCGTCTATCATCCGCGCATGGACGTGTCGGCGATGGAAACGCCCCCGGAAATCCCGGATGGCCTTGCCAGCGGGGATATGGTCATCCGTTACCGCTATGAGGGCACGGACAAGATCCTGGTCTGCCTTCCACTGGCCAACGGTGACCGCCTGAACGTATCGGTTCCGCTGGAGGAAATCAACGCAGGCTGGAAAAGATGGGTCGCAATGATCGTCGGGGCGTTTCTCGTACTTGTGGCTGTGTTTGTTCTCTTCTTCATGAGATATACCAGACGGATTACGAAGCCTCTTCAGGATCTGACGAAGGTGGCGGAGCAGATTGATCATGGGAATTATGACAGTACCCTTGATTACGATGGGGACGACGAAATCGGGAGCCTGACCCAGACCTTCAGCCGCGTTACAGGTAATCTCAGGAACTATATTTCAGATATGAATTATCTGACGAACCAGCTGATGCTGCAGAGGGAATCCCTCTATGCCCTGCTGGACAATATGCCTGCGCTTTGCTTCTCCAAGGATCCGGAGAGCAGGACTTATATTTACTGTAATCAGGGCTTTGCGGAATATGCGGATAAAAAGACGCCGGAAGAGACGGTGGGATTGACGGATTATGAGATCTTCGATCCGGAGACAGCAAAGTATTTTGAGGAGGAAGACAGCAAGGCGCTTGCGATGGACGGGGCGTACCGGATCTATGAAGATGTGGCTGACGCTATGGGCAATCCGCGCAAGTTCCAGACGACCAAGATGAAGTTCTACGATTCGAGCGGGAAAATGCGCCTGCTTGGAATGTGCATGGACGTCACGGAGCTGGAGCGGATCCGGAAGGAAAGCGACGAGACGAAGGCCGCGTATCAGGAAGCCCTGACCGAAAAGAGAACCTGGCTTCGTCTCAGTGCCCTGAGCGGAAACCTGATTGCGCTGTATTACGTTGACATACAGACCGGCGAGTATACCGAATTCAGTGCTTCGGCAGGGGATGGAGAGCTTGGGTTCATAAGGCAGGGAACCGATTTCTTTCAGGCCATCCATGACAGGAGCCTGGAAACGATTCATCCCGGTGACCTTCCGCTGTTCCAGTCACAGGTTACAGGAAAGAACATCCTTGCAACGATTGAAAAAGACGGCGTGTTTGTTCTGACTTACCGGCTGGTGCGGGATGACCTTCCGACTTATGTCAGGCTGAAAGCGGCGAAGCTGGCAGAGAACGGAAAGGAACTTCTGATCATCGGCCTGATGGACGAAGACGTCCAGGTCCGGCAGGAGCAGGAATACGCGAGAAATCTGTCCATTGCGCGGAAAATGGCGACGGTTGATTCCCTGACGGGCGTTAAGAACAAGCATGCCTATGAGCAGTGGGAAGAGAAAATCGATGCGCAGATCAAGGCAGGGGAGCAGCAGCCCTTCGCGATGGTGGTCTGCGACATCAACAGCCTGAAGGCGGTCAATGACCTGTACGGGCATAAAGAAGGAGATGCCTGCATCAGGAATGCCTGCAGGAAGATCTGCTCAGTCTTCACGCACAGTCCCGTGTTCCGGATCGGAGGAGACGAGTTTGTGGTCATTTTGTCCGGAGGTGATTATGACCGGCGGACAGAACTGATGGAGCAGATCAGCGCGGTTCCCGCAGACCGGACGAAGATCCGAATCGGGGAAACCCTTGCGGCCGGCATGGTCGAGTTCAACAGAAACCGGCATTTTTCTCTCCTGAGTGTTTTCGAAGAGGCTGACAAGGCCATGTACAAGAGAAAACAGTTCCTGAAAGAAATCTGCATGCCGGAGGAGTATCATCCGGCCGGGGAGCCGGACTATGAACAGATGCCTGTGATCAGCTCGCGCAAACAGCTCCTGATCGCGGATGACATCGAAATGAACCGTGAGATCCTGGGCGACCTTCTGGGGGATGAGTATGACATTCTCTATGCCTGTGACGGTATCGAAACCATGGAGGTTCTGCGCAGCCATAAGGATGAAATTGATCTTGTGCTTCTTGACCTGGTGATGCCGAATATGACCGGGCGGGAGGTGATCGCTAAGATGCAGGTTGACGAGGATCTGATGTCGATCCCGGTGATTATCCTGACCGTCGATCAGTCGGCGGAGCTGGACTGCCTGAAGATCGGCGCGATGGACTTCCTTCCGAAACCGTATCCGGATATTGATATTGTCAAGGCCCGGATCTCCAAGTGCATCGAGCTGTCCGAGGACCGCGACCTGATCCGGCGCACGGAGCGGGACAAGCTGACCGGGCTTTTGAACAAGGACTATTTCTTCCGGTATGTCAACCGGCTCGATCATATCTACAAGGGGGTTTCGCTGGATGCGGTTGCCTGTGATGTGAACCGGTTCCATTCCGTCAATAAACAGTACGGACGGCAGTTTGGCGACCTTGTGCTGCGCAGCATCGGGATCAGC
>CACXFW010000390.1 GCA_902767065.1 uncultured Lachnospiraceae bacterium
CCGGTTTCTGAAGAGGTTCCTGCGACACATCGCGGTTTGTCCGTCTGACGGAATCATACCACGTCTGACCGGGTTATTTCCATCTTTTATAAAGGATGGTAACTATTCAGCACCCCTATTGCTCAGAACACTTCGTGTTCTTCGCTGTGGGCGGACAGAGCGGTTTCACCGCTTGTCCGCCCACAGGAACCACTCAGATCCGTCAGATAAGCAAGCTTATCTGACTGGATCATGAGCAATTCCAGGAGGTGCTGAATAATTACAAATTACAAAGGATGATTCAGTTGTTGCGTGGCTGCCGGATGAGAGGTATCCTGCATATGTGGGAACGGTTCCGGCTTGTTACTATTCACAGCCGCTTACATGCTGACATGACGCATCCATCTTCGCAGGCAGACAGGCTGTGAATAGTAACTCAGGCTTCAGAAAATGGGGAATTGGCCTGAACCTGACTGCGCAAAATGACTGGAGAAGAAACACAGGCATATCAGGAGGCGTAAAATGAGCAGAATCAGGAATCTGATCGCGAAGAAACCAGGGAAAGGTCCCGGAATTGCAGGTATTGTGCATGGCTGAGATCATCAGGAGCTTTGGACAGTACATCTGCAAAAACGCTTTACAAAATCCCGGCTATGCCCGTAAACTGCTTCTTGCCGGGTATCGTGCCTTCGGACTCAAGCTGACAGTTGCTCCGGACAGGAAGCTTCCTGCTTCCCGCCAGTTTTCCGCCCGCTGCATCAACCGCACGGTTACAAGGATGCTGTCTCATCCGGAAAAAGCAGCTCTGGTCAGCGTTTTTATGCCCTGCGAATTGCTGGAGGCGATGGACATCATACCGATGTGCGCGGAAATGTACTCCGCTTTTCTGTGCGGGACGTGGGCTGAGTCCGTCTTTGCAGAAGCCGCCGAGGCAGAGGGGATTGCCGAGACCTTCTGCTCTTATCATAAAGTCCTTCTCGGCAGTGCGTATACGAAGGTGCTTCCCGCCCCCGCCATGGTGGTCAACACATCCCTTCTGTGCGATGCAAATAACCTGACATTCAGGGAACTTTCAGAGTATTATCACATACCGCAGTATTATGTGGATGTTCCAAAGGATCAAAGTGAAGAGAGCATCCGGTATGTTGCGGATCAGTTCCGGGAGCTAACTGCTTTTCTGGAAGAGCACACAGGAAAGAAACTGGACCCCAGGAGGCTCCGGGAGAATCTGGTCCGCAGCCGGGAGACGATCGATTCCTTCCGGGCCCTGATGGATTACAGAGCCAGCCGCATTCTTCCGGGTGATGTGACCAGCGAGCTTTATGAGATCTATCTGTCCCATAACGCGCTTGGCACAAAAGGAGCGCGGAAGTATGCCGGAATGCTCCTTCATGATTTCAAAAACGCGGAACCTTCAAAAGGCATAAGGCTTCTTTGGCTTCATACCATACCGCAGTGGCAGGAGCCTGTAAGGGAGCTTCTGAACTTCAATGACCGCTGCCAGATCGTGGGATGTGATCTGTCCTTTGAAGGACTGGTGGAGATCGATCCGGATCAGCCTTATGAAAGCATGGCAAGGCGGCTTGTTATGAGCCGGTGGAACGGGGGACAGGAGCGGATCGATGCAGCTTCTGAGGCTGCAAGAGCATTGAATGTGGATGGGGTGATCTGTTTTTGCCACTGGGGCTGCAAGCAGACCATGGGACTATCCGCGATATTGAAAACCCGTCTGGAAAAGCAGGGATTCCCGACTCTGATTCTGAACGGTGACGGCTGTGACAGACGAAATGCATCCGACGGTCAGACACAAACCAGGCTTGCCGCCTTTCTGGAAATGATAGAGAAGGGGAAGCATCATGACTGACACAGTTTACTATGTCTGCAAATATACGCCGCTTGAACTGTTGGAGGGGGCTGGCATTTCTTCAAAGAGACTGGATCCGTCCCCGGTGTCTTTTGAGTGCGCCGACAGCTGCGCGCATCCAAATCTGTGCGGCTATGGGAAAGCGGTTCTGGAAGAGGTTCTGGAAAAAGGAATTGACAGCCTTCTCCTGGTGGACTGCTGTGATGTCTGCCGCCGGATCTATGATGTGCTTCTTGACCGGGGGAAGATGAGATTTCTTTTTCTTTTTTCCCTGCCGCATAAAAACGGGAATCCTGAAATTTCCCTGATCAGAAAGGAACTTCTGCGCCTGAGGGAAGCTCTTGAGAGGGACTTCGGGTGCTGCCTGGATGAAGAAAAGGCTCTCGCATGCTGGAAATGGTCTTCGCAGGCTGACGATCTGAAAGATCCGCATATCCTTCTGACCGGAGCCCATGGAGGGAAAGTCCTGCTGGACACAATCCGTGAAAGGAGTGTCCTTCCGGTGGTGGATGGTACCTGTACCGGCAACCGGAGGCTTAAGGCACCTAAGGGCGGTGACTTTTTCGATGGCTATGCCGATGCTCTCCTGAATCAGGAACATCCCTGTATGCGGATGCTTTTCCATCGGGAAGAATCCGATCCCGGGGCTGTCGGCATCATCTGTCATACAGTCAAATTCTGTGATTATTACGGCTTTGCTTACCGGCATCGCAGGGAAAACAGCGAGGTGGCGCTTTTGAAGATCGAAACGGACACTGCACCGCAGTCAGGCGGACAACTGAAAACACGGTTAGATGCATTGAACGAAACCATCCGGGCCAAAGGCCTGTCCTCATCCGGAAAGCAGAAAACGATTCGTTATGCTGCGGGGGTGGACAGCGGTTCAGCCAGCACCGACGCTGTGATTCTGGACCGGGAGCGCCGTATGATAGGCTCAGCAATTCTGCCGACAGGATCAGGCGCCGCAGCCGGCGCAAGGAAGGCTCTGGACTTAGCCCTTGCCAGGGCCGGGATTGCCATGTCGGATCTGGATGCCATTGTTACAACGGGGTATGGCCGTGAGACGATCGGGATCTGTGATACCTGTGTTACGGAGATCACCTGTCACGCCAGAGGAGCCCATTTCCTTTATCCGAAGGCGCGTACAGTGATTGACATCGGCGGGCAGGACTCTAAGGTCATCAGAATCGATGAGACCGGCGCTGTGATCAGTTTTGTGATGAATGATAAATGCGCTGCGGGAACAGGGCGCTTTCTGGACATGATGGCACGGACCATGGAACTGGATCTGAAGGAGATGAGTGAAATGGGTCTTTGCTGGAACACAGAGGTTGCCATCTCCAGCATGTGTACGGTCTTCGCCGAATCTGAGGTGGTTTCACTGATTGCCCAAAACACTCCCTCAGCGGACATTATTCACGGACTTGACATGGCTGTAGCAGGAAAGACCGTTTCCCTGATCCATCGTCTTGACTTCGAGCCGGCCTATACCATGACGGGCGGTGTGGCTCAGAATAAAGGAGTCGTA
>CACXFW010000391.1 GCA_902767065.1 uncultured Lachnospiraceae bacterium
CCGTTTCCGGACGAAATCGCAGCTTTGGGAGTGGAAGGGATTAATCAGATCTGGCGTGCGGGAAAGATCCGTGCGGTTGGTATGAAGAAGGCGACAGCCCTCTTTGAAGCCGCAAAGGGAAGCGTCGGTACAACCCAGGGACGCAGCGCGGAACGCCTCTATATCAGGATCCTGATCGAGGACCTGGAGCGGAAGCAGGAGCATCTGGAGCAGGTAACGGAACAGCTTGAAGAACTGTGCGAAAGAATGCCGGAGGCAAAACACATGCTGAGCATCCCCGGGATCGGGATTGGGACAGTGACCGGTTTTCTCGGGGAAACCGGGGAACTGAGCAGGTTCAGCAACCCGCGCCAGATCCAGAAGCTTGCAGGACTCTCGCTGGTGGAATGCAGCTCAGGGAAGCATCAGGGACAGACCAGGATCAGCCACAGGGGACGCAAGCGACTGCGGCATCTGCTGTTTGACGCATCCCTGATGCTGGTGGCGAACAACCCGGAATTCAAGGCGCTCCATCTGCACTACACGACAAGGAAAGAGAATCCGCTCAAGAAGAAGCAATCGATCATCGTAATCAGCTGCAAGCTGATCCGGGTGCTCTATTCCCTCGCGACACAGAAGGCTGACTACAGCCCGGGAAAGCTCGTGGCGGATATCAGGCGCCCTGAGGCGGCTGTCTCCTGAGAGAAAAAAGGAACCCCATTGTATAATCAGAACCGTAACGCTAAATACAGGACTGATCAACAAGGGGGTGCCTTATGAGTATGCATTATACAACGAAGCAGAAAGTCGAACAAGTAAAAGAAAAACTTCTTGCGGCAATCGATGTCGGGAAACGCAGCCTCCATGTGAAATACATGGATTACACCAGGAAGGTTCACAACCGGAAAGCATACCGGTTCGATAACAGCAGCAAAGGGTTTGAGGACCTTATTGACTGTACGAAGAAGATGTGTGATTCCCTTGGACTGGAAGAGGCCGTATTCGGGATGGAGGCGACCGGCCATTACTGGCAGAACCTGGCAGTGCATCTGGAGATACTGGGATACACATTGGTCACAGTGAACCAGAACCATACGAAGAAGGTTGAAGAGATCGTAGACGGGAGCCAGAGGAAGGATGATGACAAGGACCCGGAGGGAATCGGGATCCTGATGGCGCTGGGCGACTGGAGCCCCTATTACCGGCCGGAAGGCGACTACGCCGAGATCAGGAAGGCGTACCGTTTACTGGAGTGGTGCACGGAGGACACGACACGATATACGAACAAACTACATGGCTACCTGGACAAACACCTGCCGGGATATGAACCCTGCTTTGGTAAGGAGAAAGGGGTCACAGGCGCATTGTCCCTTGCTGTCCTGAAGAAGGCGGCCCTGCCGGAGGACATCATCAATCTTGGGGCTGAAGGGATTATTAACATATGGAAAGAGGCCGGCCTGCGCGGGACGAAGAACCGGGCGGAAAAAATCGTAAGTGCAGTGAGCGGCAACAAGGGCTATGCCATCACGGATGGCAGCCAGACATGCAGGCTTGAGCTGGCCTGTATCGTCAGGGAGCTGGAGCTGGCAATTAGGACAGAGAAAGAAGCGGAGGAACAGGTCAGAAAAATCGTCGCAAGGATTCCGGGGGCGCAGCGCCTGCTTGGGATCAAGGGGATCTCATACAGGACTGTCGCGGGCTTTTTTGCCATCGTCGGAGACCTGAAGAAAAGATTCAGCAACGTAAAACAGATCGTCAAGCTTGCGGGGCTGAACATCGTGATACGGAGTTCGGGAACCTACAAAGGGGAGGCCCGCATCAGCAAGCGGGGATGCCCGGAATTGCGGGCAGCACTCTACCGCGTACTGACGGCACTGCTGGAGAACACGCCAGCCTTTAAGCCGCTGAGGGATCACTTCATGAAGAGGACGGATAATCCCCTGAACGCCATAAAGGCGAACGTTGCCATGTGCAACAAGCTTTTGAGGATCTTTTATGCCATGGTCATCCATGATGAAGACTATGACGAGAAGAAGATGCTCGGGGACATCAAACGGATGGAGCGGACGAAGGTAAGCCAGGCGGCAGTCGAGGCGGGGAAGCTTAAGAACGAGCTGGACATGATCCTCTACGGGGCAAAAGGGAAAGAAGTCACGAACGAGATGATAGAAAGCATCCGGAAAGTAGGGAAGGCCATGAAGGGCCTTGTGGCCGTGGCAGAGCGGGGAACCGTAAAAGAGACGCTGCCGCAGGCTGTGGGAGGATGAAAGGCCATGTCCGCTGTCTTCAAGTAAGTTTTGTAACAAGGTGACAATCAGAAGCATGGAACTGAAAGGCAGGGCACTGCCGGGATGGGGATTGAAACGCATCACCATAACGCTTCAATATCGATCCCGGCAGTGCCGGAACGGAAACCGGGAAACCGGATATCCGAGTAACCAGCCGCTCTCTCGAGTGGAATGACCGTAACGGGGAACAGGAACCTGATGGGTTACGTCCATCGTCCGGGCAAGCCTGGAAGGTGCCTCAGGGAGATGGGAACCGTGAATCTCAACCCGGCTTTGCCGGGAACCACATACAACAGCGAGGGAACGAGCTGGCAGCCGGCAGATATTGGTTCCATAGGGCACGACCCTGGAAAGGAGCATAGCCGGCGCCCTGGTTACGACAGGCGGTACGAAGGAAGTTAGAGGCCGGCACCGATGACAAGGATGACCGGATACTCAGGTGGACACGGGAGGTTCGTCGCGTAGCCGGATAAGGGTCTCGGAATGCCGTTCATAGTTGTTCAGAGAGACAATCAGATGACGGTCTGTTCAGTGCACCCTTTTCGGCGAATTCCAGCATTCAATGCAGGAAGCCGCTTGCCGATAGACTCCACTTCTCCTGCTTTTCACCTTGATCTCAAGATGGAAGTGTGTGGCGATAACGGCCAGCATGGCTTGTTAACTGACAATTAAGAGGGAAGCTCAAAAAAGACATGCAGATTTATTTAAAAATCGCTTGACAGAGTGGGGAGGTACATGGGCATCATGAGACAAATTGATATGGAGAGCCTGGTACACTATGAGCATAGTCATGATGATGAGTCATTGGTGATCG
>CACXFW010000392.1 GCA_902767065.1 uncultured Lachnospiraceae bacterium
CCGTCATAGATAATCGCCATCTTTGCAACCTTCTCCTGGTTGCCCGGATACTTATTCTGCACCTCAATCAGGAAGCGGCGGTTGATCTCCTCCACGATCTGGTAGATACGCGGAAGAAGCCTGGAGAACAGCTCGATCGGCCATTTCTCAAGCGCCTCGGCCATGATGGTATGGTTCGTGTAGGCAACCGTCTTCGTCGTGACCTCCCACGCCTCATCCCATTCCAGGCCTTCCTCATCCAGAAGGATTCTCATCAGCTCCGCAACCGCAACCGTCGGATGCGTATCGTTCATCTGGAACGTCGCCTTCTCGTAGAACTTCCGGATGTCGGAATGCTGCTGCTTATAATGCGCAATGGCATCCTGCACGGAGGCGGAAATGAAGAAGTACTGCTGCTTCAGTCTCAGTTCTTTTCCTGCATAATGGTTGTCGTTCGGGTACAGGACCTCGACGATGTTCCTCGCCAGGTTTTCCTGCTCGACCGCCTTCTGGTAATCACCCTTGTCAAAGGAATCCAGCTGGAAATCGTTGATCGCCTCCGCGTCCCAGACTCTCAGCGTGTTGACCACATGATTGTTGTAGCCCACAACCGGGATGTCAAAAGGAATCGCGCGGACAGACTGATAATTCTCCTGGATGAAACGGTTGCGGCGCAGTGTCTCATCGTACTCGACACGGACATAGCCGCCGAACTTGATCTCGCGGGCATACTCCGGTCTCTTCAGCTCGAAGGGATATCCGTTTTTCAGCCAGTTATCCGCGACCTCGATCTGGTAGCCGTTCTCGATCTTCTGCTTGAACATTCCGTAGCGGTAACGGATGCCGCAGCCATAGGCCGGATATCCGAGCGTCGCCAGGGAATCCAGGAAGCAGGCTGCCAGCCTTCCAAGGCCGCCGTTGCCGAGCGCGGGGTCACGTTCCTGGTCCTCCACAGCGTTGATGTCCAGTCCCATATCTTCCAGCGCTTCTTTCACATTCTGGTAGGCGGTCAGGTTGATCAGGGAATTGCCCAGCGCGCGGCCCATCAAAAACTCCATGGACATGTAGTAGAGAATCTTCGGATCCTCTTCCCTCATCTCCTGGGTCGTTGCCATCCAGTCATCGATGATCACGTCCTTCACCGCATAGGATACCGCCTGGAAGATCTCCTGCTGATTCGCCTCCTCCAGCGTCTTGCGGAACAGGCTTCTCACATTGCCCTTCACAGCCTCCTGGAATACCTTCTTATCAAACTTCGATTCGATCTTTTTCTTTGCCATACCGGATTTTAACCCCTCTTTCTTACCGCCAGCGTTACCCGCTCTCCGTTTACGGTCCATTCCTTGACAAATGCACCTTCCGGAGATTCTCCATAGGCAACCTCTTCCGCCAGCACTTCCTTCTTCAGCTGGTTCTCAAACTTCTCAAGGATTCCACGGATCCTGTCATTCCCGGATTCATGCACATCGATATGATCCTGGACCTCGAATCCTGCTTCCTTCCTCATTGTCTGGATCTTGGAAACCAGTTCTCTCACAAATCCTTCCTCCACCAGCTCCGGAGTGAGATTCGTGTCAAGCACAACCGTCAGGCTGCCGTTCTGCTGGGTCACAAAGCCTTCTGTCTGCTTTGTTTCGATCAGCAGATCCTCCTGTGTCAGTTCCACTTGCTCCCCGTTCACGTCGAACCGGACGCAGCCGTTTGCACTCAGCTCATCCATGGCACTGTTTCCGTCAATCGTTCCCAGATACTTCCGGATTCCGCCAAGGAGCTTCCCGTATTTCGGTCCGACCGTTCTCAGCTGCGGTTTGAAAGTGTAATCGGTAAATGCCCTCACGTCGTCCGTGAACTCGATAACCTTGACGTTCAGCTCATCCGTCACGATATCGGCGTAATACTTCGGAAGCGCTTCATCCGCCTTCACGAACATGCGCCCGATCGGCTGGCGGTTCTTGATATTTGCGTCATTTCTGGCCGCGCGGCCCATGACCACGATACTCAGGGCCTCTCCCATCTTCTGCTCGAGATCTTCGTTGATCAGCACCTCATCTGTGTGCGGGAACAGGCAAAGGTGCACCGACTGCGGCGCGTCCTTTTCCACCCGGCGCACGATATTCTGGTAGATCTCCTCCGTCATGAACGGGATCATCGGCGCGGCGCACAGGCACAGGTTCTTAAGCGCCAGGTACAGCGTCATATACGCGCAGATCTTATCCTGCTCCATGCCATGCGCCCAGAAGCGGTCGCGGCATCTGCGCACGTACCAGTTAGACATATCGTCAACAAACGATTCAAGGGCGCGCGCCGTTTCCGGGATCCGGTACGCGGCAAGGTTTGCGTCCGTGTCACGGATCATGGTATTCATGCGGGACAACAGCCACCGGTCCATGACCGGAAGCGCGCTCTCCTCACCTGCCTTCACCCTGTCAAGCAGCGCGCCGTACATCTCCTCATACCCGGACGGGTCGAATTCATCGATGTTTGCGTACAGCACGTAGAACGCATAGGTGTTCCACAGCGTTCCGAGGAACTTCCTCTGGCCCTCCTGCACCGCCTTGTCATGGAACCGGTTCGGAAGCCACGGGGCCGAATTGCTGTAGAAGTACCAGCGGATCGCGTCCGCGCCATGCTTCTTCAAGGCTTCGAACGGATCGACCGCATTTCCCTTTGACTTCGACATCTTCTGGCCGTTTCCGTCCAGCACAAGCCCCAGCACGATGACATTTTCATAAGGCGACTGATGGAACAGGATCGTCGACTCCGCCATCAGCGAGTAGAACCAGCCTCTGGTCTGGTCAACCGCCTCGGAAATGAACGCGGCCGGGAACTGCTGCTTAAAGATCTCCTGATTCTCAAACGGATAATGGTGCTGCGCAAATGGCATCGCGCCGGAGTCAAACCAGCAGTCGATGACCTCCGGAACCCTCTTCATCGCCTTCTTCCCGCACGCGGGGCAGGTGCAGACGAATTCATCGATGTATGGACGGTGCAGCTCGACACGCAGGGCGTCCTCGCGCCCGGAGCGCTCCTTCAGCTCCTGCCTGGAGCCGATGCAGATCTGCTCTCCGCATTCCTCACACTCCCAGACCGGAAGCGGGGTTCCCCAGTAACGGTTGCGGCTGATGCCCCAGTCCTGCACATTTTCCAGCCAGTTCCCGAACCGGCCGGATCCGATTGTCGGCGGGATCCAGTTGACGGTGTTGTTGTTCTTCACCAGCTCGTCGCGCACCGCCGTCATCTTGATGAACCAGGATTCTCTCGCGTAGTAGATCAGCGGGGTGTCGCAGCGCCAGCAGTGCGGATACTCATGCTCGAACTTCGGCGCGTCAAACAGCTTTCCGTCGCGCTCAAGGTCCTTCAGGATGACCGGATCCGCCTTCTTCACAAACAGTCCGCCGTAAGGCGTTTCAGGCGTCATGTTGCCCTGCCCGTCCACGAACTGGATGAACGGCAGATCATAATCACGGCCGATCCGTCCGTCGTCCTCACCGAACGCCGGCGCGATATGAACGATGCCGGTACCGTCGGTCATGGTGACGTAGTTGTCGCAGGTGACAAAATGCGAATTCTTGCGCTGCTTCTTCGCTGCCGCTCCGGCGGCCTCAAAGAGCGGCTCATAGGGGCGGCGCTCCAGATCCCTGCCGGTATACGTCTCCAGGATCTCATAAGCGCTCTGTCCTTCCTCCGCCAGTCTTCCGAGGACCTTGTCCGCCAGCGCCCGGGCAAGGATATAGGTATATCCGTCCGCGGCCTTCACCTTCACGTAGGTCTCATCCGGGTTTACGCACAGCGCGCAATTGCTCGGCAGGGTCCACGGCGTCGTGGTCCATGCCAGATAATACACGCCTTCCTCATCCGTCGCCCTGAAGCGGACGATCGCGGAACGCTCCTTGACCAGCTTGTATCCCTGCGCAACCTCCTGAGAGCTCAGCGGCGTCCCGCAACGCGGGCAGTAGGGCACCACCTTGAATCCCTTGTAGAGAAGCTTCTCCTCCCAGATCCGCTTCAGAGCCCACCACTCGGACTCAATGTAGTCATCGTAATAGGTTACATAGGGGTTCTCCATATCGGCCCA
>CACXFW010000393.1 GCA_902767065.1 uncultured Lachnospiraceae bacterium
CGTGAAGCTGGACGAGAGCCGTGCCAGGAAGAAGGCTGCCAGGTGGAATGCCCTCTCGCTTACGGCGGCAAAGCAGTCCAAGCGTGCATTTGTCCCCGGGGTGGAGCTTCCCGTGAGCTGGAATAAGGCCCTGGAGACGGCGCAGACTCTTGACAGGATTCTCGTTCCATATGAGAATGCGGAAGGGATCGCGCATACCAGGAAGGTTCTGGCGAGCCTGAAAAGAGGAGAATCCATCGGGATTTTTATCGGGCCGGAAGGCGGATTCGAGGAGAAGGAGATCTGGCAGCTTCAGGCGCAGGGCGCGGATGTGATTACTCTTGGACACCGGATTCTCCGCGCGGATACGGCAGGAATCACTGTGCTTTCTCTTTTGATGATGCAGCTGGAAGAGGATTTGGGATAATCATTATGGAAGCATATCTGGATAATTCGGCTACGACCCCTGTCTCGGAGGGGGTGAGCCGTATTGTCATGAAAGCGATGACGGAGGACTTCGGGAATCCGTCATCGAAGCATTTGAAAGGAGTCGAGGCGGAACGCCTCGTGCGAAGAGCCCGGGAGCAGATTGCCTCGACGCTGCATGCAGCGCCGGAGGAGATCTATTTCACCTCAGGCGGAACCGAGTCGAATAACTGGGCCCTGATCGGGGCCGCACTGGCAAACCGGCGTGCGGGGAACCATATCATCACGACTGCCGTGGAGCATGCCGCGGTGCTGCAGCCGCTTTCTTTTCTGGAGGAGATGGGATTCAGGGTCACGCATCTTGGTGTGGACAGACATGGCCGGATCGATCCGGCGGATCTTCAGAAAGCCCTGTGCGAAGAGACGATTCTGGTATCGGTCATGTATGTCAACAACGAGATCGGAACGCTGGAGCCGGTCGGGGAGGCAGGGGCCATTATTGCTGCATGGAACAGGGAAAAGAGGAAGGAAGTGCTGTTCCATGTGGACGCGATCCAGGCCTACGGAAAGTACAGGATCACGCCGAAGAAGCAGGGAATCGACCTGATGTCGGTCAGCGGGCATAAGATCCACGCGCCGAAGGGGAGCGGATTCCTCTATATCCGCCAAAAGACAAAGATCCGCCCGCTGGTCCTCGGAGGAGGGCAGCAGGGGGGCATGCGTTCAGGCACAGACAATGTCCCGGGAGCGGCCGGGCTTGGAGAGGCCGCAAAGGAGGCGTATACGGACTTTGACCGGAAGGTGGAAGGGATGCGCGCTTTGAGAAGCCGTCTGATCGAGGGATTGAAAGAGCTCGAAGGGACTTATCTGGTGACGGACGAGGACGGGAGCCGGAGCGCGCCGCACATCGTGAACTGTGCATTTTCGGGAGTGCGCGCGGAGGTTCTTCTGCATGCCCTGGAGGAGAAGGGAATCTATGTCTCTTCCGGGTCTGCGTGTTCGTCAAATAAGAAGATTCCGGTCAGCCCGGTTCTTGAGGAGATTCATCTTCCGAAGGACCTTCTGGAATCGGCGGTCCGGTTCAGCTTCAGTGACCGGACAACGATGGAGGAGATTGACTATGCGCTGAACGCGCTGGGAGACCTCCTGCCGGTGCTTCGCAGGTATCACCGCAGATAAAAGATGGCGATTCCTGCCATCCGGGATAAAGAAGAGGACAGAAGGATATGAATTTCAGGACATTTCTGCTGAAATACGGAGAGATCGGGATCAAGGGAAAGAACCGGGGCCAGTTTGAGGACGCTCTGGCCGCGCAGGTAAGACACGCTCTTTCACAGGTTGAAGGGGAATATGAAGTCACGAAGGAGCAGGGCCGCATCTATGTGAATGTGACCGGGCCGGAGGATCGCTTCGACGCGGATGAGGTGATGGAGGCGCTTAAGCGGGTATTCGGGCTGGTGGGGATCTGCCCGGTGCTGAAGGTTCCCGTAGCGGATCCGGAGGGAATTGTTCAGGACGCGATCCGCTTTATTGCTCAGACCTACGGCCTTACACCGGTAAGCTTGCCGGAAGATAAGGCCGGCAGGATGGCGGAGGCGGAGCCGGATCAAGGCGCGATCTCATTTAAGGTGCATACGCGAAGGGCGAACAAACAGTATCCGGTGAGTTCCATGGAGATGGACGCCCTGGTCGGGGAGAAGCTTCTGAATGCCTTTCCCGGCAAAATGAAAGTGGACGTGCATCATCCGGATCTGATGCTGTACATTGAGATCCGCGAGGAAGTATACCTCTATTCGAAGATTGTTCCGGGCCCTGGCGGGATGCCGGTCGGAACGAACGGGAGGGCGCAGCTTCTTCTGTCCGGCGGAATCGATTCTCCCGTTGCGGGCTGGATGATTGCAAAACGCGGCGTCGCCCTGGACGCGACATATTTCCATGCGCCGCCCTACACATCGGAGCGGGCAAAGCAGAAGGTTGTCGACCTGGCCCGGCTCGTCGCGCGCTATTCAGGGCCGATCCGGCTGCATGTCGTGAATTTTACCGGGATCCAGCTTGCAATCTATGACAGATGTCCTCACGATGAGCTGACGATCATCATGCGGCGCTACATGATGAAGATTGCGGAAGAATTCGCCCGGAAGGACGGATCGATGGGCCTGATTACGGGAGAATCCATCGGACAGGTCGCCAGCCAGACCATCCAGAGCCTGGTCTGCACGGATGACGCGGCCACGATGCCGGTGTTCCGGCCGCTGATCGGATTTGACAAGCAGGATATAATCGACGTGTCTGTGAAGATCGGGACCTATGACACGAGCATTCAGCCTTTTGAGGATTGCTGCACCATCTTCGTCGCGAAGCATCCCGTGACGAAGCCGCGGCTTGACATCATCAAAAGAAGTGAGGAGAAGCTGAAGGACGTGATCGATGAGCTGCTGGAGAAGGCGGTCGCGGAAGCGGAGACGATCCGGATCTGACCGGCTGGCGGCTTGCCGCTTTTTACCGCCTGGCGGCTGGAAATGCCAGGTAGCGGCGGATTTTCTGCCGGGCAGCAGCGGGTTTTCTGCCGGGCAGCGGCGGGGAATTGCCAGACGCGATATGGCAGGAAAGCTGGCTGTTACGACAGAAGCGTCCCGTGTCAATGGCACGGGACGCTGGTGTAATCATCCTGGGATTGATGCAGCATGATCTGAACCGGCAGATGTTCCGGATCAGATCATGTAAGGCTTGAGCGTCTCAAGAATCTCGTCCAGATTTTCCTCGGCATGGATGCTGAGATCGATCGGCTTGGAGAGATCGAGACTGAAGATGCCCATAATGGACTTCGCGTCGATCACATACCTGCCGGAGACAAGATCAAAATCATTGTCGAACCTGGTGATGTCATTTACGAAAGCTTTGACCTTATCGATCGAATTGAGAGAAATCTGTATTGTCTTCATAACGGTAACCTCCATATTAAAAGCGGTCTATGTCTGATGAGAGAACTCATATGAACGAATTTTGCATATTCTGAATCATTCTATCGTCATAGAAGAGAAAAGTCAAGACAGGCGGGCGCGTGAATTGCGTTTCCGTGCCACCACCAGAAAGGCGCAGAGAATGAAGAATCACATGTTTGCGGGAAAAACGGCGGCATTGCACACGCTGGGCTGCAAGGTAAATGAATATGAGACCGATTCCATGCGCGCAGCGTTGGAGGACGCGGGCTTCTCGATCGTGGAGTTTCATCAGAGAGCGGATGTGTATGTGATCAATAC
>CACXFW010000394.1 GCA_902767065.1 uncultured Lachnospiraceae bacterium
GATTCTGCCTTTCCTCTTGATCACCTTGCACTTCTCGCACATCGGTTTCACAGATGAACGAACCTTCATTCCGGCATGCCTCCTTTCTGTCTGTGTGTGATTCTGTCTGCGGTCATTTTCGAATGGGCGCACTATGCCCGCCTTGCCGCAGACCTGACTATTATAGGTCAGCAGCCGGTCGAATGCAAGCATAAATTTCCGGTGATCAGAGGGTGCCCTGTAACCCGCATTGTGCAAGAGCCTGCTCCAGATCCGCGATGAGATCCTCCTTATCCTCCAGGCCGCAGGACATCCTGACCAGTCCGGCCGGAACACCCGCCTGGATCAGTTCTTCATCGCTCATCTGGCGGTGGGTGCTCGTCGCCGGATTCAGACAGCAGGTGCGCGCGTCTGCCACATGGGTTTCGATCGCCGCAAGCTTCAGCTTCTTCATGAAAGCCTCCGCCATCTTCCTCCCGCCTGAAAGCTCAAAGGACACAACGCCGCATCCGCCGTCCGGCATGTATTTCTTCGCTCTCTGATAATAAGGACTGGATGGCAGATGCGGGTAATTCACCTTCGCCACCAGAGGATGTTCCTCGAGGAACTGCGCCACTGCCAGCCCGTTTTCCACATGGCGGGGCATGCGTACATGCAGGGATTCCAGACCGAGGTTCAGATAGAACGCGCTTTGCGGAGACTGCACGCAGCCCAGGTCACGCATCAGCTGGGACGTCGCCTTCGTGATAAATGCGCCGCCCTGTCCGAACTTTTGTGCGTAGATGATGCCGTGGTAAGACGCGTCCGGGCTTGTCAGGCCAGGGAACTTCTCCCTGTGCGCCATCCAGTCGAAGTTTCCGCTGTCCACGATCGCACCGCCCACCGCAGCGCCGTGCCCGTCCATGTATTTCGTCGTAGAATGCGTGACGATATCCGCACCCCATTCGATCGGACGAAGGTTCACCGGCGTCGGGAACGTATTGTCTACGATCAGAGGAACGCCGTGACGGTGCGCGGCGGCTGCAAACGCTTCGATATCGAGAACCGTGAGTGCCGGATTCGCGATCGATTCTCCAAACATCGCCTTCGTATTCGGACGGAACGCCGCATCCAGCTCTTCCTCTGATGCGTCCGGCGAAACGAAGGTCGACTCGATTCCCATCTTCGCCATGGTCACCTTGATCAGGTTATAGGTGCCTCCATAGATGGATGACGAGGCAACGATGTGATCCCCCGCTTCACAGATATTGAAGATCGCGAAGAGATTCGCAGCCTGCCCGGAGGACGTCAGCATGCCTGCCGTCCCGCCCTCCATCGCTGCGATTTTCGCCGCAACATGGTCACAGGTGGGATTCTGCAGGCGTGAATAAAAGTATCCGGACTCCTCCAGGTCGAACAGCCTGCCCATGTCCTCGCTGGTGTCATATTTAAAAGTCGTGGACTGTATGATCGGAATCTGGCGGGGGCCGCCGTTCTCCGGCGTATAACCGGCCTGCACACATCTGGTTCCGATCCCTTGCTTTGTCATGTTTCTGCCTCCTCTTCTTTGCGGATCCCGGCGCATTTCCCGCCTTCACACCTGCCGGAATCCTGGATCTGTGTTCTGAGGGAACACTGATTCTGTCAGTATTTCCCATATCGTACAATAGGATGATTACAGTCACGGACGTCTGTACTGCCCGACGTTTTCAGGAACTGTACAGAAATACCCTTTGTATCCGGCTGCCTTCTCATTATAGATAAGATCGCCGGAAATGAAAACATCAAGTTATTTCTGTACAGTTCCTTAATCCCGCTGTCTCTTTGTGGTATAGTAGTCGAAAAGAGCATCCGGACAATGAGGAGGTTTTATTATGCTGAAGGAATACCGATATGACGGAAGCAGAAAGTTCAGGCTGGACAAGGTTTCGACAGACGAAACTTCTTTGGAGAAGGATCGGAAAAAAGCCGAGGCCAGGATGCAGAAAAACTTCGAAAAGATCGAGGAACTGCACAAGCGGCTGTATGCAGAAAAAAAGGAAGGCGTGATCTTCCTGTTTCAGGCGATGGATGCCGCGGGAAAGGATGGAACGATCGCCGCTGTTTTGTCCTGTCTTTCTCCCCACGGTGTCAGTGAGTCTGCATTCAAGTCTCCTTCTTCGATCGAGCTTTCCCATGATTTCCTGTGGAGAATCGAGGCGATGGCGCCCATGAAGGGGGATATCGCGATCTTCAACCGTTCGCATTATGAGGAGGTCCTGATCTACCGCGTAAAGAAGCTTTGGAAGACGCAGGCCTGTGCCGGGAGGATCGATCCCAAAAAAGCGCTTGATTACCGTTATGAGGATATCTGCAATTATGAAAAATATCTGTGGCACAACAGCATCCGGACAGTCAAGATCTTCCTGAATGTTTCCCGGAAGGAGCAGGCGCGCCGTTTCCTGTCGAGGATCGAGGAGCCGGAAAAGAACTGGAAGTTCTCCGGATCCGATTTCGAGGAACGCAGGTTCTGGGATGATTACCAGGAGGCATTTGAAACTGCGATCAATAAGACCGCAACGAAGGTGGCGCCCTGGTATGTCGTGCCCGCTGATCACAAGTGGTACATGAGGCTGGTTGTCAGTGAGATTATCCTCCACACCCTGAAGGAAATGGATCCGAAATATCCGAAGGTGACAGAGGAACGCCTGCAGCAGTTTGGGGAATATAAGAAGGTGCTGGAGAAGGAACTGGGAAAATCATAAAAAATAACTACCTGTGCGGTTGCCATGCGGTTCTTGATTCTGTGCTCGATTTATCGAAGCACAGAATCAAGGTTCGTATGAGCAACCCA
>CACXFW010000395.1 GCA_902767065.1 uncultured Lachnospiraceae bacterium
AGGGGAACAAGGAGCCGGATATCGACCTGAACTTCTCCGGCGAATACCAGTCGAAGGCGCATAAGTATACCGAGGTGATCTTTGGGGCGGGACAGACCTTCCGCGCCGGGACCGTGACCGGTGTCGCCGAGAAGACGGCGTACGGGTATGTCAGGAAGTATTTTGATAAGACAGGGGAGCATCGCAGGCGCTGCGAGATCGAACGGCTGTCCAGGGGCATTACGGACGTCAGAAAGTCGACCGGGCAGCACCCGGGAGGAATCATCGTTTTGCCTTACGGGGAGGAGATCAACACCTTCACCCCGGTACAGCATCCTCCGACAGATGAGAATACGGTCACGACGCATTTTGATTACCATAAAATAGACCATAACCTCCTGAAGCTGGATATTCTGGGACATGATGATCCGACGATGATCCGCATGCTGGAGGACCTGACCGGGGTACATGCCACCGACATTCCGCTCGATGACCGGGAAGTCATGAGCCTGTTCCAGGATACGCACGCGCTGGGCATCACTCCCGGGGACATCGGCGGGTGCCCGCTGGGTTCCCTTGGAATCCCTGAGTTCGGAACGGATTTCGCGATCCAGATGCTGGTGGACACGAAGCCTCGTTATTTCTCCGATCTGGTCAGGATCGCGGGACTTGCCCACGGGACGGATGTATGGCTGGGAAATGCGCAGGATCTGATCATGTCGGGAACCTGCACGATCTCAACGGCGATCTGTACGCGTGACGACATCATGATCTATCTGATCGGCAAGGGAATGGATCCGGAGCTGTCCTTTTCCATCATGGAGAAGGTGCGCAAGGGCAAAGGACTGACGAAGGAGTGGGAGGAAGAGATGATCTCCCACGGCGTTCCGGAATGGTACATCGAATCCTGCAAGAAGATCAAGTACATGTTCCCGAAGGCGCATGCCGCCGCCTATGTCATGATGGCGTGGCGGATCGCATGGTTCAAGATCAATGAACCGCTTGCCTATTACGCAGCGTATTTTTCGATCCGCTCGCCGGGCTTCGACTATGAGCTGATGTGCATGGGGCCGGAGGTTTTGAAGCGGCATATGGAGGAATATGAGGCGAAAGACGCGGACAGCATCCAGCCGAAAGAGCAGGAGCAGTATAAGGCGATGAAGGTTGTCCGTGAAATGTACGCGCGCGGGTATTCATTTATGAAGATCGATCTGAACCGGTGCCGCGCGACGAAGATGTGTATCATTGACGGGAAGATCATGCCCTGCCTGAATCAGATCGACGGGTTGGGCGATAATGTGGCTGCCGCCATCACAGAGGCGGTGAAGGACGGGCCGTTCCTTTCCCTGGACAACTTCCGTGAACGGACAGGCTGCCCGAAAACGATCGTAGAGAAGCTGGTGAAATTCCGCATCCTGGAAGGACTGCCGGAATCGAATCAGCTGAGTATCTTTGATCTGATGAATACAGGTTGAGTATTATGAAACAGAATCCATTTTTTCCGTCGGAGCTGATCTCTTCCACCTACCGGATCGACTTTGACAGGTTTTATGAAGAAGGATACCGCGGGATTATCTTCGATGTAGACAATACCCTCGTTCCGCACGGCGCGCCGGCAGACGACAGGGCAGTTTGCCTGTTTCAGCGGCTGAAGAGAATCGGCTATGAATGCTGCCTGGTCTCTAACAATAAGAAGCCCCGGGTGGAAATGTTCAACCGGCCGATCGGCGTGCATATCGTTTATCTTGCGCACAAACCGCTTTCGGGCGGATACCGGAAGGCGATGGAGCTGATGGGTACCGGCAAGGACAATACTCTGGTGGTCGGAGACCAGATCTTTACTGACCTGTGGGGAGGAAGCTTTATCGGGCTGAAAACGATTCTGGTTCTCCCGATCAACCCGAAGGAAGAGATTCAGATCGTGCTCAAACGGATCCTCGAGCGGCCGATCCTGTGGATGTACCGGCATTCGAAGTCGTTTTCCAATGCGCATGAGCTTAAGAGGGAACCAGGAGCTTTTTGAAGGAAGTGGCGAGAAGATGAATACAGAGTTTCAGGGAAAGAACATCGTGCTGATCGGATTCATGGGGGCAGGAAAGACAAGCCTCGGAAAGACCGTATCAAAGATGCTGGGGATTCCGTATCTGGATACGGACAATCTGATCGAAGATGCGGAAGGGATGACGGTCAGTGAGATTTTTGCCCGGAAGGGAGAAGCGTATTTCCGTCAGAAAGAGACCGCCCTTCTTGGCGATCTGTCAAAACGGGAGGGAAGCTATGTGCTTTCTGTCGGAGGCGGCCTTCCGCTGAGGGAAGAGAACCGGCCGCTTTTGCATGAGACAGGCTGCGTCATCTATCTGAAGGTGGGGATCGATACTCTTCAAAGACGGCTGGAGAAAGATACAAAACGTCCCTTGCTCCATCAGGGCGAAGGAACGCTCAGGGAAAAGATCAGCAGGATTCTGAAAGCGCGCGAGCCTTTGTACATGGAAGCGGCGGATGTCGTAATCGTCAACGATCACAAACCCTTCCGCCTTGCCGCGCAGGAGATCGCCGACCTTTATTGCGCGTCAGCTGAGGGTTGAATTTGGTTTCATGATATATTACAATATTTGAAAGCAACAAAGACGGAAATGATCAGGAGGGTTCAGATATGATTTCAGCAGGTGATTTCAGAAACGGTCTTACACTGGAGATAGAAGGGCAGGTAATGCAGATTCTCGAGTTCCAGCATGTCAAGCCAGGAAAGGGCGCTGCATTCGTCCGCACAAAGATGAAGAACGTCATTGACGGCGGCGTCGTCGAGAAGACATTCCGTCCGACGGAAAAGTTCCCGCAGGCAAGGATCGACCGCGTTGATATGCAGTATCTGTACCAGGATGGTGATCTCTACAACTTCATGAATGTCGAAACCTATGACCAGATCGCAATCGGAACAGACATCGTCGGCGACAATATGAAGTTTGTCAAAGAAAATGAGATGTGCAAGGTCCTTTCCTACAACGGATCGGTCTTCGCAATCGAAGCGCCCCTGTTTGTTGAACTGGAAGTAACCGAGACCGAGCCGGGCGTCAAGGGTAACACCGCCACCGGCGCGACCAAGCCCGCCATCGTTGAGACCGGCGCGCAGGTCATG
>CACXFW010000396.1 GCA_902767065.1 uncultured Lachnospiraceae bacterium
AGGGGGCGGACAAGCGGTGAAACCGCTCTGTCCGCCCACAGCGAAGAACACGAAGTGTTCTGAGCAATGGGGGTGCTGAATAGATACCTTTTTTGAATGACCGGGAGGATCGATCGGTGGCTCAGTCTTTGCTGGTTCTTGGTGCCAGTTATTCTCAGATTCCTTTGTTTAAAACCGCGCGAAGGCTTGGTATCCGGACCGTTGCGGCTACAATCCAAGGGCCGTATGCGGGGATTCCGTATGCGGATGAAGTGTTATACTGTGACATTACAAAGCCTGAAGAGGTGCTTCGTGCCGTCAGGAATCAGAAGATTGACGGTGTCACAACCTGCTGCATGGATGTCGGTACCAGGACTATGGGAGTTTTGTGCCGGGAACTGTCGCTGCCGGGTCCTGGGATTGGCGCCGAAGCGGCCTGCGACAAGTCCATCCAGAAGGTACTCTATCAGAACGCGCAAGTCAGGACGGCCCCCTTCCGGCTTGTCAGAAGCAGTCTGGAGCTTCAGGACGCCTGCCGTGAGCTTGGATTTCCGATGATGCTGAAGGCGGTTGACCTTACAGGAAGCCGCGGTGTCTTCCGTGTGCTCTCCATGGAGGAGGCCCTGAGGTATTATCCGCTTGTCTGTGAGCAGACCGGGAAGGAATACTGCATTGCGGAGAGATTCCTGACCGGCACCATGTTCGGGGTAGAAGCGATGATGAACAGGGGAGAGCCTGCTTTTGTACTCCCGCTGGGAAATGACCTGCACGAGGGCAATCCGCCTTTTCCGCAGGGACACCATGTTCCGTGGGAGCTTGCTGAGGATCTGTATGATCAGATTCTGGAGTTCACGGGGAAGGTCGCGGGAGCGCTGGAATTTGACAACTGCGCGATCGATATGGACTGCATGCTTTCAGAAGGAAAACTCTGGATCATCGAGGCAACCCCCCGGGCAGGCGCGACAGCGATCACAGACATGGTCGGGATCCATTATGGAATCGATTACTTCGAGGCGATCATCCGGTGTGCGCTGGGGGAGGATGTGTCGCCGATGTTTTCCGGCAAGGTCCGGGTGCCGAACGCGACATGGCTGATCGGAGCGGACAGGGCAGGATATGTGGAAGAGATCCGGCTTCCGGAACAGATCCCGCCGGAGGTGGTTGATCTTTCCTTCAACGTGAAACCCGGCGACAGTGTCCGGCAGTTTTCCTGTGGAAGGGACCGGATCGGCCAGATCATAGTAAAGGGAGATTCTGCACAAAAGTGCCGCGAAATGATCAATGAGATGCTTCGTAAGACCGTGATCAAGGTGAAGTGATATGTTGGTTACTATAGTAATTCCCTGCTATAACTCAGAAAAAACGATAGGCCAGGTTGCAGATGGATGTATGGAATGCTTCCGGGGATGGGATGGATATGAATGCGAGATGGTCCTGGTAAATGATCATTCCAAAGATCATACCTACGAGGAGATCCTCAGATGCCAGGAACGTCATCCCGGCAGGATCACGGCAATCAATTTCGCCAAGAATTTCGGCCAGCATGCGGCGATCCTTGCAGGCCTTCATTACGCCCACGGGGATCTGGTCGTCGGGATGGACGATGACCTCCAGAACCGGCCGGAGCAGATCCGCCTGTTTCTGGACAAGATACAGGAAGGATATGACGTGGTATTCGGCGTCTACCAGAAGCGCCGCTTCAGCCTGATCAAAAACATCTTTGGAAAAATCAGCCAGTTTCTCCTGTTTCATCTAGTGGACCGGCCGAAGGGGATCGAGATGAGCTCCTTCTGGTGCGCAAGACAGTATGTCATCCGGGAAATCCGGAAATACAGGGGAAATGATGCATTCATCCAGCTATTGTTTGCAAGAACAACGGACAATATGGCGGATATCCCGGTGGAGCATTACGCCAGAGAATACGGCACATCCAATTACACATTCCGTAAGGGACTGAAACTGTTCATGACCTTCATGGATTATTCCTCTATTCCGCTGAGAGTGTCCAATATCCTGGGGATCCTGTTCTCGGTATCAGGTTTCATCGCAACGATCGTGGTGATCGTCCGGAAGATCCTGGATCCTTCCATCCAGACAGGATGGTCATCGCTGATGTGCCTTCTTCTGATCGTGTCCGGAATGCTCTTCCTGATGCTGGGAATCATGGGAGAGTATATTGGGAAGCTGGTTAATTTCTCAACCGGCAAGCCGCAGTATGTGATCCGGGAAGTCCGTGAAGCAGCCGGCAGGAACCTGGCGGCGCCGGATCCGGAGGAGCCGGATGCCGATGGAAAGGACGGATCCGCAGGATGAGGCAGTTTTGATTACGGGACCTGAATCCGAACGGATCTTGTCAGAAATTAACTATGGTTTACAGAGGAGATTTTTTGGAAGAGGGTACTTTTATTTGTGAGGCAGGTAGTTTATAATATTGTAAAAGATTTGTAATTATTCAGCACCCCCTGGAATTGCTCATGATCCAGCCAGATAAGCCTGCTTATCTGACGGATCTGAGCGGTTCCAGGGGGCGGACAAGCGGTGAAACCGCTCTGTCCGCCCACAGCGAAGAAC
>CACXFW010000397.1 GCA_902767065.1 uncultured Lachnospiraceae bacterium
AATACCGACAGGCTGATATTTACGCTGAATACCAGGTGGACCACATACCAGATGCACGTAGACCGCTACGGGTATCTGCTGCATCAGTATTACGGACGCAAAACGGAAGGAGATATGCATTTTCTTCTGACCTTCCAGGACAGGGGATTCTCCGGGAATCCATACGAAGCGGAGACGGACAGGACCTACTCGATGGATTTCCTGCCGCAGGAATACCCGTATCTCGGGAACGGGGACTACCGGCGGGTGCTGCTGAAGGTTGCGGATGAGGACGGGACGATCGATTGTGATCTTCGCTTTAAAGACTGGAGGCTGGAGGACGGCCTGTACCAGATTCCCGGGCTTCCGGCGGTCTATGCGGATGAAACGAATCAGGATACCGGGGAAGGCGCACAGACGCTGGTGATCACGCTGACCGACGAGCTTTTGAAGCTGCAGGTCGAGCTGTACTACGGCGTTCTGCCTCAGCTCGACATCATCACAAGAGCAGTCAGGATCGAGAACTACGGGAGGAGTGCGTTTACCCTGGAAAAAGCGCAGAGCGCATGCCTTGACTTCGTGACCGGCGACTATGACGCAGTCACCTTCTACGGACGCCATGCAATGGAACGCAATACGCAGCGCATGAGAGTCGGACACGGAACGATGACGATCGGATCCACCAGAGGGACCTCCAGCCATCAGTACAATCCGACAATGCTTCTGATTGACCATATGGCAACGGAAGACTACGGGCACTGCTATGGCATGAGCTTTGTCTATTCTGGCGGTTTCAAGGGAGAGATTGAGAAGGATCAGTATAACAATATCCGGATGCAGCTGGGGCTTCCGGATGAAATGCTTGCGTATCCGCTTGGTGGCGGAGAGGTTTTTTGGACGCCCCAGGTTGTGATGAGCTATTCGTCCAAGGGGATGGCGCGTCTGTCGCAGAATTTCCACCGCTGTGCCCGCAGGCATATCTGCCGGGGAAAATGGCGCGATCAGATCAGGCCGGTCATTCTGAACAGCTGGGAGGCCTGCTACTTTGACTTTAATAAGGAAAAACTCCTGGAGCTTGCGCAGGGGGCAAAGGAGCTGGGTGCTGAGATGCTGGTCATGGATGATGGCTGGTTCGGAGCGCGCAATGACGATTACAGAGGCCTTGGCGACTGGTACGTGAATGAAGAAAAGCTGGGCGGAAAGCTCGGCTGTCTGGTGCAGCAGATCAATGCGATGGGGCTGAAGTTCGGTCTGTGGGTCGAGCCGGAGATGGTCAATGAGGACAGCGACCTCTACCGCGCTCATCCGGACTGGGCGATGACGATCCCGGGAAGGCATCCGATCCTCGGGAGGAACCAGCTGATTCTGGACTTTTCCAGGAAAGAGGTGGTGGATGCGATCTACTCCGATATCAGCAAGGTTCTGGACAGCGCGAATATCGAGTATCTCAAATGGGACTTCAACCGTTCGATTTTCAATGTCTATTCTCACAGCGGTCTCAGCCAGGGACAGGTGCTCTACAATTATGTGCTGGGCCTGTATGATTTCCTGGAGCGCCTGAACCGGAATTATCCGGATCTTCTGATAGAAGGATGCTCCGGCGGAGGCGGACGCTTTGACCTTGGGATGCTCTATTACACACCTCAGATCTGGTGCTCGGATAACACGGACGCGATTGACCGTACAAGGATCCAGTATGGGACCAGCTTTGCCTATCCCATTTCCTCCATCGGAGCCCACGTGTCGGCGGTGCCGAATGAACAGACCGGCAGAACCGTTTCCCTGAAAACCAGGGGAATTGTCGCGATGAACGGGACATTTGGCTACGAGCTGGATCCGAAGAAGCTGACTGAGGAAGAGAAGCAGGAGATCAGACAGCAGATCGCCGACTATCATAAGTATGCTGAATTGATTCACCATGGCCTGTACTACCGGCTCAGCAATCCCTGTGAGGATCCGATTGCCGCCTGGGAAATGTTCTCAGAGGATGCAAGCGAAGCGCTGATCTCGGTCGTCCTTCTGGAGGTTCATGGCAATATGACGGTCAACTATGTGCGTCTGAGGGGCCTGAAAAAGGACTGCTTCTACCGCGATGAGGAAACCGGAAAAGTCTATCCGGCAAACGCGCTGATGCAGATCGGCCTGCCGGTGCCGGTTCAGATGGGTGAGTACAGAAGCTACCGGTGGCATTTTGTGAAGGTCTGAGGAATCCGGCGCCCCCCGGCGGAAGAAGGAACATATCAGGGAATCCGGCAAACCCTGCAAAAAAGGGACCTGTACGGCCAGATCGAAAGAGCGGTTTGTACAGGGAGAAAAATGAACTTTTGATGAAGTATTGCGAAAATGGAGTTCAGGTCTTTCCAAATGAATCCCAATCGTGGTACACTGTCTTATAAAAGAGGCACTTATGCGGGTGGTTGGTTGAAAAAGCGTGAAGGAGGAATTTGGAAATGGCATTTATGGGGAATTTTGGAAGTTCTCTGGGAAGATTTGGAAAAACTGTCGCGGGACGCGCAAAGAACGCCGTGGATACGGGAAGTCTGAAATTCCAGATCTCAAGCGCGAAGAAGGAAGTGACAAAGGCTTATGCGGAGCTTGGGAAAAAGTACGCGGAGCTGAATCCCGAGGTCATGGATGGGTATCTGAAACCTCTTCTGGATGAAGCGCTGGCTGCGTCTGCGAAGGTCACTTCTCTCGAACAGCAGGTTGAGTAGTCCCGCAGGCTGATGGAAGAGGCTGAGGCAAAGATGGCGCAGGAAGCTGCAGAAGCCAAGGCCCGTGCCGAGCAGGAGGCTGCAGAGGCGAAGGCCCGCGCCGCGCAGGAGGCTGCGGAAGCGAAGGCCCGTGCCGCACAGGAGGCTGCAGAAGCGAGGGAGCGTGCCGCGCAGGAGGCTGAAGAAGCGAAGAATCGTGCCGGACAGGAGACTTCTGAAGCAGAGAATGCTGCAGGCTGGGCGGCAGATGCTTCCGAGACGGAGGATGAGCCGAAGAACCTGTTTGAGCAGGCGCAGGAGAAAGCCAAAAAGACCTTTGATGATATGAAGGAGACAGCGGGGGGACTGTTTAAGGAAGTGAAGACGGCCGTGAATCCCTGGTCGGAAGAGACTGCTGACACAGAAAAGGAAGCAAAGGACGCAGCGGACGACTTCTTTAAGGAAACCACCGGGAGCACGGAAGAGACGGCCGGGGAAGCTGCAGCGAGTGCTCAGGACGATGCTGAAAGCACGGAGGAGACGGCAGACGAAGATCCGGCGTTCGCTGGTTATGCTGCCGGGAGCGCTGAAAAGACAGCTGAGGAAGAGGCGCAGAGTGCATATGATGCAGCTTCGGAAGGCTTAGAAAGCGTGGAGGAGACTGACGGGGAAGGCGCAGCGTGGACATATGATACGGTTCAGGACGATGCAAAAAGCGCTGAGGAGCCGGTCGACAAAGCCGCGCCGTGGACATATGATGAAGCTTTGGAGGGTGCTGAAAACGTGGAGAAGACGACCAGCGAAACCGTTGATTGAGTCTTTGGCCTGGCTTGGAGTGCTTTCCGTAGGATCGGGATTCAGGGGGCGCCGCAACAGAAGCGGCGTTCCTTTTTTGTGGAAATAAAGTAACTATTCAGCACCCCCACTTACTCGGAACGCTTCGCGTTCCTCATTGTGGGCGATCAGAGGCGCTTCGCGCCTTGGCCGCCCCATGAATTCTCAAAAATCGTCCGGTGAGTAAACTCCCCGTCCTGA
>CACXFW010000398.1 GCA_902767065.1 uncultured Lachnospiraceae bacterium
ATACCGTGGAATTGGGCATGAGGTGTCACCGGCTATGCCGGTGACGGAGTCCTGATGCCATTGAAGAATTCTATTCGGCAATAGATTCCGTTCGCGAGTATAAGCAGTGCGCTTGACTTTTCATGCGGTGATCGTTATGATTGCTCCGTTGTACGGGAAGGAAGGAGTGAAACAGGAGGATTTATGGTACTTAAAACGCTTTCGGAGGAACTGAAGGGCAGCACCTATCCGGGACGCGGGATCGTTGTCGGGCGTTCAGCGGACGGACGGTCTGCGGTGGCCGCGTATTTTATTATGGGACGGTCCGAAAACAGCAGGAACAGGGTCTTTGTGCCGGACGGAGAGGGAATCCGGACGCAGGCATTTGATCCGTCCAAAATGAAGGATCCGAGCCTGATCATCTATGCGCCGGTGCGTGTGCTTGGGACGAATACGATCATTACAAACGGTGATCAGACAGATACCATCTGCCAGGGCCTGAAAGACGGAAAGACCTTTGGAGAAGCGCTCAGGAGCCGTACGTTTGAGCCGGATGCTCCGAATTATACTCCCAGGATCTCCGCGCTGATTGACATCCGGGGCGGGGAGTATGAATATAAGATGAATATTCTCAAGAGCGCGGACGGTGATCCGTCCTCGTGCGAGCGCTTTAACTTCTCGTATGAGAACCCGAAGGCGGGGGAAGGACATTTTCTCCATACCTATCTGTCGGATGGAGATCCTCTCCCGAGCTTCGAAGGGGAGCCGGCAAGAGTGACCGTCAGCGGAGGAATTGATGCCTTCACGGATCTTGTATGGGAGAACCTGAATGAAGAGAATAAGGTCTCACTGTTCGTGCGCTTTATTGAGATCGGGACAGGGCGGTATGAGACCCGTATCGTAAACAAACTGGATTCGTCATCTTTTGAAAGCAGATCGTGATCCGGCCTGAGGCCTGCCTGCCGGGCGGCTGTCAGCCAGATACAACAGAAGAAAACAATGAAGAGACAGGAAGGAATCTGATCATGAATGAACTGATCCTGAAATATGGCTGTAACCCGAACCAGAAACCCTCCCGCGTCTTTATGCAGGACGGCAGCGACCTGCCGGTTTCAGTCCTGAATGGAAGACCCGGATATATCAACCTGCTGGACGCCCTGAACGGATGGCAGCTGGTGAGTGAGCTGGCCAGGGAGGCGCGCCTTCCGGCTGCGGCCTCCTTCAAACACGTTTCGCCTGCAGGAGCGGCTGTCGGCCTTCCGCTGACGGATGTCCTGAGAAAGATCTACTGGGTCGATGACCTGAAAAAAGATCTCTCGCCGCTTGCCTGTGCGTATGCCAGGGCGAGAGGGGCGGACCGCATGAGCTCCTTTGGCGACTTTATTTCTTTGTCGGAGGAATGCGACGGGGACACCGCAGCCCTGATCAGACGCGAGGTGTCCGACGGCGTCATTGCGCCGGGGTACTCCAAAGAGGCGCTGGAGATCCTGAAGAAAAAAAAGAAGGGAAACTATGTGATCCTGCAGATCGATCCGTCTTACAGGCCGGAAGACCTGGAGCGGAAGATGGTATACGGAATTACCTTTGAGCAGGGGCGTCAGAATCTTGTGATCGATGACGCGTTCCTGAACAATATCGTGACGAAGAAGAAGGATCTTGACGAGGCGGCAATCCGCGATATCAAGATCTCCCTGATCACGCTGAAGTATACACAGTCGAATTCGGTTTGCTTTGTCAAAGACGGGCAGGCGGTTGGAATCGGCGCCGGGCAGCAGTCCAGAGTGCATTGCACGAGACTTGCCGGCTCGAAGGCGGATAACTGGTATCTGAGGCAGAGTGAAACGGTCCTGAATCTTCCCTTCCGCGAGGATATCGGAAGAGCAGACAGGGACAATGCCATTGATGTCTATATCGGAGAATGGCCGGAAGACGTTCTTGCCGACGGGGCGTGGCAGAGGGTGTTCACGAAGAGACCGGAGGAATTCACAAAAGAGGCTAAGAGAGCATGGCTTGATACGATGGAGGGTGTGACGCTGGGATCGGACGCATTTTTCCCGTTCCCGGACAACATCGACCGTGCGTATAAGAGCGGCGTGAAATATGTCGCGCAGCCGGGCGGCAGTGTCCGTGATGACCTGGTCATCGGGCGCTGTGATGAATATGGAATGGTGATGGTGCTGACCGGGATCCGGCTCTTCCACCACTGAAAAATGCATCTCCGTATACAAAGCCAGGCGCGGCCTTTCAGCTGCGCCTGGCTTTTTTCTGCTTCAGGAACCGGTTGATCCTGTCCACAGGATCAAGCAGGTCGCTCAGAGAACTGTCATGGTTGAGCGAGTCAATGATCAGTGCGACGAACTTGCTCAGATCACAGCCATGATAGTAGGGCTTCGAGAGAAGCTCCGGTTTCTGGTAGATCAGGTTTGTCGTGAGAATCGAGTGGAAGATCTGCTTCTCCCATGCCTCGTCAAACTTCTTAAGCCCGTCCGTGAACAGTCCGAAGGTTGCGCAGATGAAGATCCGCCGGGCCCCGAGCGACTTCAGCTCTTTCGCGATCTGCAGAGCGGTATCTCCGGATGAGATCATATCGTCCAGAAGGACAACATCCTTGCCCTTCACCGGGGAACCGAGGAACTCGTGGGCAACAATGGGATTCTTTCCATTGAC
>CACXFW010000399.1 GCA_902767065.1 uncultured Lachnospiraceae bacterium
CATGAGGTGTCACCGGCTATGCCGGTGACGGAGTCCTGATGCCATTGAAGAATTCTATTCGGCAATAGATTTCGTTCGCGAGTATAAAACAGACAGACGAGGAGGACAAAACGGGATATGAAGAAGATACTGCTGGCGGTCGCACCGGTGGATCCGGCTGATTCCCTGAATAATCCAAAGGCAATCGCACGTGATGTGTTTGACTGCTTTCAACTCGGAGCGGGGCTTGTTCACCTGCATTGCAGAGACTTGAACAACAACCTGACTCCGGATCTGGAGATCCTCAAGGAGACCGTGGATTACATCCGGTCCATGTGCGACATCGTAATAGAGATCTCAACAGGCGGCGTGTCGGACCTTACCATTGAGGAGCGGTGCACCCCATGCTATCCGGACTGGGTGGAAGCGAACAGCCTGAACGTCGGTTCGGTCAATCTGGGAGACGCGGTCTACCAGAATCCGATTAAGGATGTCCGATACTGCGTTGACAAGATCGTATCGAACCATAAGCTTCCGGAGACGGAACTCTTTGAGCTGGGAATGGCGAATACGCTCAGAGAGCTGGATGAGATGTTTCACATTCCGAAGCCGCTCCTGATTGCGCTGGTTTTCGGCCATCCCGGCGAGATGCCGGCTACCGTTCCCGCGCTGAAGCATATGATCCAGGGCGTGTATGACAACTTTGCGAGCGAGGATGTCGTCTGGGGGTATACAGAAGCGCACAGGACAGACTGGACGATGGTTTCCAATGCACTGGATCTTGGCGCGGGAGCCATGCGGATCGGGTTTGAGGATTCGCACTATATCGCGCCGGGCGTGGAGGTGAAGACGAACGCGGAGCTGATCGCAAAGGCGGCGGATCTGGTCAAGTCCAAGGGGTTCGGCCTGATGACGCCGGACGATGTGCGCAAAACGTTCTCAATCTCAAGGAGGTGAGGTTGGTTTGATCATACAGGGGATCCGGTACGCGTCGGATTTCGAGGCGAAAAAACTGATGATTGAAATCGGAAAAAGCCTGGATGAGAAGGGATATACGCTGGCGCAGGATGGAAGCATGTCGGTCCGGGTGGGACCGAATGCGGTGTGGATCACGATCCAGGATTCCGAGAACGGCGCTCTGACACAGGGAGATTTTATCCGGGTCGATCTGAATGGAAAGTCCATGAATCACAGCCCGGATGCATGTCTTCCGGAAGATCTGGAGATCCATCTGAAGATCTACAGGGAGAATCCGAAGATCCAGGGAGTGATTCACGCATATCCGGTCTGCGCGGTGGTTCTGCAGCAGGATAAACGGGGGCTGGAAGCGTGCGGCTATACGCCTTCTGTGAGGTCTCTGGGAAAAGTGACGCTGATCCCTTCCGGGGACAGCGCGCAGACGATAGCCGCTGCGGCATTGGCTGCCAAAAGCGACAAAGGGGTGCTTCTGGAGAATGACGGCTGCCTGATGTGGGGCTCGTGCGTCAGGGAAGCATACCGGAATATCCGGCTTCTGGATTATTGCGCGCAGGTGAGAAGCCGGATGGGCGAATGCTGTGGTACGGAATATCCGGGAAGCGCAGACCGTACAGGCGGTATTCAGAGCATAGAGAAAGAGATACAGAAAACGGTTTCTCCGGCCGGATCCGCGCAGACAGCTTCAGAAAAGATTCCCGGCCTCACGGGGCTTTATCATCCCGCGGGAGGCGCCCGGAGCTTAACTCAGACCTGGCGAAAGCCTGCTTTGCAGGCATTGTGTGTGCAGCCTGGTTTAGCACAGGCAGGTTCCGTGCAGGCGGGTGCGGCGCAGACGGGTTTGGCACAGGTTCCGGGTCTTACGGGATTATACCATCCCGCGGGGGGACGGAGCTTTGCGGGAACCACGCAAAGGAATCCTTCTGCAGCAGGGTTTGTGCCGGAAGGCCATGGACAGGCAGAAGGCGTTAAGCCTTCCCGCCCGGCGGGAGAAGATCCTTCTTCGGACACAATCCGCACCGCTGCGCCGGATCCGGTAAAAGATTCGACGATGGCGGAAGTCATCAGGAAAAGTATGAGCAAGATGGGGAAAGGAGGCCTGTGAAATGCAGATCAGCACTCAGCAGATTGACAGGATCGTGCAGCAGGTCCTGAGCAATATGCAGGGAGCAGGGGCTGGAAATCCGGCAGGATCAGTGCCTGGAAGCGGCTCCTTTGCGATAGCCTCTTCGCCGGCGGTTTCTGTAAAAAGCCCTGGCAGCAGCGGAGAGGAAGGCGTCTTTGAAAATGTGGATGACGCGATAGAGGCTGCATGGACCGCTCAGAGAAGCTGGGCGACCGCATACAAGGTGGAAGACAGGCAGAGAGTCATTGAGAAGATCCGGACGGTGTCGCGTGAGCATGTTGAGGAATGGAGCCGGAAGGTTGTGGAAGAGACCGGGATGGGACGTTATGAAGACAAGGTGGAGAAGCACCTTGCCGTTATCAACAAGACGCCCGGACCGGAATGCCTGACGACGGAGGCCCTGACCGGGGACGCGGGACTGATGCTGGAAGAGTATGCGCCATTTGGCGTCATCTGTGCGATCACACCGACAACCAATCCTACGGAGACGATCATCAACAATACAATCAGCATGATCGCCGGAGGGAACTCAGTGGTATTCAACGTGCACCCGAGAGCGAAGCGTGTATCGGCAGAGTGCCTCCAGGTGCTGCACCGGGCGATTGTCGATGCAGGCGGTCCCGGGAACCTGATCACCATGACCAGGGAGCCGACCATGGAGAATGTCGACCGCATGGCAAACAATCCGAAGGTACGGCTGATGGCCGGAACCGGCGGGATGGGCATGGTCAATACCCTGCTTCACAGCGGCAAGAAATGCATCGGAGCGGGAGCGGGGAATCCGCCGGTGATTGTGGATGAGACCGCGAATGTGGAGCTGGCCGCAAGAAAGATCTATGAGGGCGCGTCATTTGATAACAACATCCTGTGCTTTGCCGAAAAGGAGGCTTTTGTCGCAGAGAGCAATTATGAGGGATTCCTCTACAACATACAGAAGGAGGGCGCGTACCTTCTTTCTGCGCAGGAGACAGAGAAGCTGGTTTCCGTGTGCATGAAGCGGAAAAAAGACGGGACCGGGTTTGAAGTCAATAAGGACTGGGTCGGTAAGGATGCCTCTGTGATCCTTACTCAGATTGGGGTGAAGGTTCCGGATTCCTGCCGCCTGGCGGTATGCCAGGTGAATGCGGATCACCCGTTTGTTCAGGTAGAACAGATGATGCCCATCCTTCCTGTTGTCAGATGCCAGAGCTTTGAGGATGCGATGGAGAAAGCGCTGCAGGCGGAGCACGGCAACCGGCATACCTCTTCCATCTTTTCTCAGGATGTCACGCATATGACACAGTTTGCGCGGCTGATTGAGACTACGATTTATGTGAAGAACAGCTGCACCAAGGCAGGCGTCGGGATTGGCGGGGAAGGACACTGCACGATGACGATTGCCGGACCGACCGGGGAAGGAATCACATGCGCAAGGAGCTTCTGCAGGAAACGGCGCTGCATGCTGGCGGAAGGCGGACTGAGGATTATATAGGCAAAAGCCTTGTACAGACAGATAACAGGAAGAAACGATCGTTTATAGATGGAGAATACGAAAGGACAGGAAATCATGAAAGCACTGGGATTTATCGAGACTAAGGGACTGGTTGGCAACATTGAGGCGACAGACGCGATGCTGAAGGCTGCAGAGGTCGAGTTCGTCGGATCGGTTACCATCGGCGCAGGACTGACCACTGTAATTGTTACCGGGGAAGTCGGGGCGGTCAAGGCTTCCGTGGAAGCCGGACAGGAAGCGGCTTCCCGCGTGGGAGAGCTGATCGGTACCAATGTGATCCCGCATCCGCATGATGACGTGGCGAGGATTCTTCCCCCGAAGGGACCGGCGACCGCAAAGCACGACGGGGAAGGAGAGACCGTCGAGCTGAAGAAGGCGCTTGGAATGATCGAGACGCTGGGATATACCGCGAACATTGAGGCAACCGATGCGATGCTGAAGGCCGCAGAGGTTACGCTGGTCGGGCAGGAACAGATTGGTGCCGGCCTGGTCACGGTATTCGTCCAGGGAGATGTCGGAGCTGTCAAAGCTGCCGTGGAGGCAGGACAGGAATCCGCTTCCCGCGTAGGTGAGATTGTGAGCGCTCATGTCATTCCGAGACCACATGTTTCCGTCGGTATCACAATGCCGCCCCTTCACTGACGATGGCTTTGCCCAGGGAGAAGGCATTCTTTTCCCTGGGTAAAGAAAGGATGAATTATGAGCATGTATGAACTCACGCCCTTGCAGCTTCAGCAGGTGGTGGAGGAAGCGGTCCGTGAGGCACTCCGCCCGCGGATGCTGGTACCGGTCGGCATCTCCGCCCGCCACATTCACCTGACGCAGGAGGACCTTGCCAGACTGTTCGGACATGGATATACCCTGACGGTCAAAAAGGAGCTTAGCCAGCCGGGACAGTTTGCCGCGGAGGAAACGGTGGACGTCATCGGGCCGAAGGGTACCATCAGGCATGTCCGGATTCTGGGACCGCTGAGATCCCGCACACAGATAGAAGTATCGCAGTCGGATCTTCGGACGCTTGGACTCAACGCTCCCGTCCGCTCGAGCGGAGACACAGACGATACTCCGGGCGTGACGCTCGAGGGACCATGCGGGCGGATCACAACCAGGGACGGCGTGATCATTGCAGACCGGCATGTCCATCTGTCCTTGCAGGAGGCTGCCCGGTTCCATCTGAAGGACGGGGATTATGTGACGATCCGGATCGAAGGAGACAAGTGCGGAACGATGGGACATGTCCTGGTCCGCGCTTCAGAGAAATTCCGCATGGATTTCCATATTGATACGGATGATGCCAATGCGTTTTTGCTGAAGCAGGGACAGCTGGTAGAGATGATTCCGGAGGCGTGAACGGAAGGAAGAGCTTTGGCCTGCGCATTCCCGGTTATACTGGTTCGCGTTCGCAAGACGCGCACATTGGGCGGACGAAGCCTTGAAGGATGCGCATTACAACGGATCCGGAAAGTCGCAGGCCATACCCGCGACGAAACAGGAAGCATTTACAGAGTTTAGAAGTCGGAGGATCAGATATGATTCTTGGTACGGTGCGCGGCAATGTTATTTCAACGCGCAAGATGGAGAATCTGGTAGGCTATAAATTTCTTCTTGTAGAACCGTATTACGGAACAAAGAAGGATATGATCGTTGCCGCGGATACGATCGGGGCAGGAGTCGGGGAACTGGTGCTTGTCACAACGGATGAGACGACGCAGCATGCTCTCACGCACCCATCGCCTGTCGATGCGTTCATCGTCGGGATTGTGGACTATCCGCCTGAGGAGAAGAAGGTATGAAGATCGCAGTCATTGGCAGTATTACTGCAGGAGTGTCTGCGGCGCAAAGGATCTGTGCCGGACAGAGAAATGTGCAGATCAGCGTCTACGAAAAAAGCGCGTTTTACTCCTGCGGGGCATACGGGCTTCCGCATTACCTGACTGTCTCCATGGAGGAACTTGAGGAGGCGGTGGATGGAAAAGAGCGGGAACTGGAGGCACAGAAGATAGAAGCGCATCCCTTGACGGAAGTTGTGTCAGTGGATCCCTCCTCGCACAGGATGTCCGTGCAGGATGTCCGGAGCGGGGCGGTTTCTTCCGTGCACTATGACACTCTTGTCATAGCAACCGGGTCAGCTGCCCTTATTCCTGCCGTGAGCGGTGCGGGAAAGCTGGGTGTACAGAAGCTTCGCGGCGTTGAGGACCTTCTGTTCCTCAGGGAAATGACACGGACGCCTTATGTACGGGATATTGCCGTACTGGGAGGAGGATATGAAGCGCTCGAGATCGCGAAGGCATTCCGGAAGATGGAACGCAATGTCCGTGTGATTGCCCCGGAGAGGGAGATCCTGACAGACTATGACCCGGAGGTGAGCGCGATGATCCGTGCGCACCTCGAAAAGCAGGGGATTGTCTTCTCTCTGGGACAGAGGGTCACCGGGTTTGAGGGGAAGAGCTTCATCGACAAGGTGAAGACCACAGCCGGATCCTTCGACTGCGATCTTTGCATCTGCGCATCCCCGGCGCAGGCGAACACGTCATTTCTTGAAGGAAGCGGGGTCCGGCTCGGAAAACACGGCGAGATCCTGGTGGATGCGGAAATGAAAACAAACGTCCCGGATGTTTACGCGGCCGGTGACTGTTCGAGCGCTGCCCGGGAAGCCCTGCACAGCTGCAGCCTTCATGCTGAGGGAATAGAAGCGGCAAGGTGCGGCCTGACTGAGACACAGGCAAAACTAAGAGGGATCCGCGTAAAGAGCGTGTGTGCCACAGCGCCTGACCGGCCGGGAATCTGCCCGAATCCCAATGAAGTAACCATTAAGCTGGTCTTTGATCCGGTTACCCGCAAGGTATTGGGGGCACAGGGCTGGGGCGTGAAGAATGCTGCTGACAGGATCAACGCAATCGCTGTGGCGGTTGCCGGAGAGATGACGGTAGAAGCGCTTGCCCGGACGGAGCTGGTGTTTTCCTCACAGTGCTATTCGATCTGGGATCCGGTTCAGGTCGTATGCAGCAAGGCGCTGGGGGTCTGACGGGAAAGGAAGCAATTAAGATGGCACATCGTTTGGAGCAGGTGAAGACTAGCTTTTTCGGAAAAGGAGCGATCCGTCTTCTGATCCCTGAGCTTGCGAAGATGCAGGTACGGCGGGCGCTGATCGTGACGGACAGGTTTCTTTTTGATTCCAAAGCTGCGGAAAGGGTCGGTGATGTCCTCCTGGAAGCAGGCGTCTCCTATGCAGTCTACTATAACGTAAAACCGAATCCGGGCATTGATGTGGTAAATGAATGCATCCGCGCGGCTCAATCACTGGAGGTGGATCTTCTGGTTGCGCTGGGAGGCGGGTCCGCGATTGACACGGCTAAGGCTGCCTCCATCGTGATGGCGAACGGCGGAAGCGTGGAGATGTATGAAGGCGTAGACAAGTCTGTGCGGCGCGGGATTCCCATTGTTGCGGTCAATACGACTGCCGGAACGGGAAGTGAGTGTACCGCTTTTTATATTGTGACGGATCCGGCGCGGAAGACGAAGATGTCCATGGTGGATCACAACTGCATGGTAGCGGTTGCCGTCAATGATACGGACTTTATGTCTTCGATGCCGCCAAAGCTGACCGCCTCTACCGGCGTGGACGCACTGACGCACGCGATAGAAGCGCTCTTTTCGGTCAATGCGAATCCGATTACGGATAAGGATGCCGCGTGGGCGGTGTCTGTGATCATGGAATACCTGCCGAGAGCCTTCGCGGATGGGACAGATGAAGAGGCCAGAACCATGATGGCGTACGCGGAGTATGTCGCCGGAAACGCATTTTCTAATGCAGGACTGGGCATGGTACACGCGATGGCGCACGCGCTCGGAGGACATTATTCCCTTCCGCACGGTGTATGCAATGCCGTTCTCCTTCCCTATGTGCTTGCGTTTGACATGAGCTTTCAGGAAGGGCTGGAGCGGTTCCCGAAAGCGGCACTGGCGATGGGACTTCCGATCGGAGGCAGCTATGTGCAGATTGCCAGGAGCGTTCTGTCGAATATCCGGAATCTGCTTCGGACAGTTGAGATTCCCTCAAAGCTCAGTGAACTGAAGGGCGTTGATCCGAAGGACTTTGAACAGCTGTCGGCGCTTGCCATGCAGGATGGCTGTATGACGACCAATCCCTTCCAGCCGACGATGGAACAGGTGATGGCTGTCTATTCCAGCGCGATGTAAGCAATGTGCGGGAGGAGCCGCCTGGAAGGAGAAGCTTTTGGGACTTCCTCCCGCACGGATGGAACAAAAAAGGTAACTATTCAGCACCCCC
>CACXFW010000400.1 GCA_902767065.1 uncultured Lachnospiraceae bacterium
ATCCCTGCTCGATTTCTTTGGATCGGAATCAACTAATATACTCGATCAGTCACGGAAATCAAAGAAATTCTTTACCGGAACGTTCAGGACTTCCGCGATATCGAAGAGCTTTTCAAGTGAGATAGAGGTAGGCATATTCGGCGCTTCCAGGTTACTGATATGAGTACGGCTCAGATTGACAGCCTCAGCAAGTGCCTGCTGGGTAATCCCCTTGAGCTTCCTGTAATAGGCAATCGTAAGTCCAAGCTGCTTATACTGGTTGACTCTTTGCTCAGTCATAATAGAATCCTCCTTCCAGGCAACGCCTTCCCATCGCCTTAATACATGCTAAACATCGATATCTTATCACATGAAAAGGTGAATATCTACAGGAAAGTTAACATTTTTCAAGCAGTTTATTCATACTTTATTCAAATTTTGCCGCGTGAACCGGAGTGGCTCCGGAGCGGCCTAAGACGTGGCAGCCGCATGGGCTAAAAGCGCGGGTGCTGAATAGTTACAAAGAAACAAGGTTTCAGAAAGGAGAAAAACGATGGAAAGAATCTATGTTTTTGCGGCGCAGGGACTTGAGGAAATCGAGTGTCTGACACAGGTCGATCTGCTCAGGAGGGCGGGATTCGAGGTTGTCGTTGCTGCTGTGGGGGGAGACCTGAAGATCCGCGGCTCCCACGGGATCTTATTTGACGCGGATGTGAAGATCGAGGATGCTGATCTTTCGGATGCGAGAGCGCTGGTCCTTCCGGGCGGGATGCCGGGGACGCTGAACCTTATGAATGACCAGACCCTTGCCCGGGCGCTGAAGAAGGCTGCCGGGACCCAAACCCTGATCTGCGCAATCTGCGCGGCGCCAAGAATCCTTGGGGCGCTGGGGCTTCTGGAAGGTCACAGTGCAACCTGCTATCCGGGATGTGAGGAGTTTCTCACAGGCGCGAAGACCACGAAGCATGAGGTAGAGGTTTCCGGACAGTTCGTGACCAGCCGCGGAGTCGGGACCGCAATTCCGTTTGCCCTGAAGATCATTTCGCTCCTGAAAGGGGAAGAGGAAGCCGAAAAGATGAAAAACTCAATTGTATTCAACATATCCCTGTGATATACTGTTTTGACGGTTGTAAACTGACGATATCCAATGTAAGGAGCAAGATTTCATGAACGTAACAGTTGAAAAGAAAGATCATAATATGGCAGTTCTGACGATCGAGATTCCGGCAGAGAAGTTTGCCTAGGCGATTGAGAAGGCATATCTGAAACAGAAGAACAGGATTTCCGTCCCCGGCTTCCGGAAGGGCAGAGCCCCCAGAAGGATGATCCAGAAGATGTACGGAGCAGCCGTTTTCTTTGAAGAAGCGGCGAATATCCTCCTTCAGTCGACCTACGAGGATGCCGCGAAAGAGAGCGGTGAGCAGATTGTCTCACGCCCGCAGATTGATATTACACAGATCGAAGAGGGAAAGCCTTTTATTTACACTGCGACTGTTGCGCTGAGGCCTGAGATTACGCTCGGCCAGTATAAGGGTGTTGAGATCCCGAAGAAGGAGATCACGGTTTCCGAAGAGGAGATCATGGCTGAGATCGACAAAGAGCGTGAGCAGAACGCGCGCGACATCGATGTGGATGACCGTGCGGTTTTGAACAATGACCGCATCAAGCTGGATTTCGACGGCTCGGTGGACGGAGAAGCGTTTGAAGGCGGAAAGGCGGAAGACTTTGACCTGACGGTCGGATCCGGCTCATTTATTCCGGGCTTTGAAGATCAGATCATCGGAAAGAATATCGGGGAAGAATTTGACGTGAACGTGACCTTCCCTGAGGATTACCACGTGGAAGAACTCAGGGGCAAGAGTGCGGTATTCAAGTGCAAGGTGAAGAGCATTTCCGAGCATCAGGTTCCTGAGCTCAACGACGACTTTGTACAGGATGTCTCCGAGGTCAACACGGTAGAGGAGTACAAGGCTGACGTCGAGAAGAAGATCAGGGAGCGCAAGGAAGCTGCACGGAAGACGGAGATTGAGACCATTGCCGTCCGCGAAGCCGTGAAGAACGCCACGATGGATGTACCTGAAGAGATGATCAATGAACAGGCCCAGAGGCTGGCGGATGAGTATGCGCAGAGATTCCAGTCCCAGGGCATGACGATGGAGCAGTATTTCCAGATCACCGGGATGAATCCTCAGTCGTTCCGGGAACAGATGAAGCCGCAGGCAATGGAACGCATCCGGAACAGTCTGCTGCTTGAAGCGGTTGTAAAGGCGGAGAACATCGAGATCTCGGATGAGACCCTCGATGAGGAACTTGGCAGGATGGCGGAAGCCTACCGGATGGAAAAGGAAAAGCTCGACGATCTGATGGGCGAGGAAGGGAAAGACCAGCTGAAGAAAGACCTGGCGGTACAGGAGGCAGCGAAGCTGATCGCACAGACGGCCGTCGAGGTTGAGATGAGCGAGGAGCCGGAAGAGAAGGTTGATCTTGAGGAGACTCCGGCTGAGAACTGAACGGAAAGAAAGGACTGTCTGAAATGGCGCTGATTCCATATGTGATCGAGCAGACTTCCCGCGGGGAGAGGTCTTATGATATCTATTCAAGGCTTCTGAAGGACAGGATCATCTTCCTGGGCGAGGAGGTCACGGATGTGTCGGCTAATATTATCGTAGCCGAGCTTCTGTTCCTGGAGTCGGAGGATCCGAACAAGGATATCCACCTGTATATCAACAGCCCGGGAGGATCAGTGTCCGCCGGCTGGGCGATCTATGATACGATGCGCTACATCAAGTGTGATGTTTCGACGACGTGTATCGGCATGGCGGCCAGCATGGGCGCGTTTCTCCTGGCGGGAGGAACGAAGGGGAAGCGTTATTCCCTTCCGAATTCCCGGATCATGATTCACCAGCCTTCCGGAGGAACGCAGGGGCAGGCGAGTGATATCAAGATCCAGGCGGAACAGATCATTGAAACCAGAAAGAGATTAAACCAGTATCTGGCGGAAAACTGCGGTCAGCCGATCGAGGTGATCGAGCGTGACACGGAGCGGGATCACTGGATGGACGCCGGGGAAGCAAAGGCGTATGGCCTGATTGATCAGGTTGTGACTTCCAGGTAAAAAGCCGGATCCCGTTCGAAAGTACGGGTCTTGAGTGGACGAAGCAGTTTCGATTACGGGACCTGAATCCGGACGGATATTGTCAGAAATAAACTGTTGTTTATAGAGGAGAGAGATGGCAGGAAAGAATTTTGATAAGATCAGATGCTCCTTCTGCAATAAGACGGAGGATCAGGTGCGCAAGCTGATCGCAGGCCCGGGCGGTGTCTATATCTGTGATGAGTGCATTGACGTCTGCTCGGAGATTCTGGAGGATGAGCTGGCAGAGGAAGATCTGGATACGGTGCACAGTGAGATCAATCTGCGTACGCCGAAGGAGATCAAGTCCTTTCTGGACGAGTATGTCATCGGACAGGAGGAAGCAAAGAAGACCCTGTCCGTGGCGGTTTATAACCACTACAAGAGAGTTCTTTCCAACACCTCCTCCTCCGGCGATGCGGTTGAACTCCAGAAGAGCAATATCCTGATGCTCGGACCGACCGGTTCGGGGAAAACGTACCTTGCCCAGACATTGGCGAAGATGCTGAATGTCCCGTTCGCGATTGCGGACGCAACCTCTCTTACAGAGGCGGGATATGTCGGCGAGGATGTGGAGAACATCCTTCTGAAGCTGATCCAGGCAGCGGATTATGATATCGACAGAGCCCAGAGAGGAATCATCTATATCGATGAGATTGATAAAATCACCCGCAAGAGTGAGAACGTATCGATCACGAGAGACGTGTCCGGCGAAGGCGTGCAGCAGGCGCTTTTAAAGATCGTCGAGGGGACGGTGGCGTCCGTTCCGCCCCAGGGCGGGAGGAAGCATCCGCATCAGGAACTCATCCAGATCGATACGACCAATATCCTCTTTATCTGCGGAGGGGCCTTTGAGGGTCTGGATAAGATTATCGAGAACCGGATGGATACGAAGTCCATGGGATTTCTCGCCGAGATCGCTCAGAAGCGGGAAGAGAACATCGGGGAGCTTTTGAAAAATGTACTCCCGCAGGATCTGATCCGGTTTGGGCTGATCCCGGAATTCATCGGACGTGTCCCGATCGTGGTGAGTCTGAACGCCCTTGACCGGGATGCCATGATCCGGATCCTGACCGAGCCGAAGAATGCGATTATCCGGCAGTATCAGAGGCTGTTTGAGCTGGACGGCGTTCAGCTGACCTTTGAGGAGGACGCGGTCGCCGAGATCGCGGACAAGACAATCGAACGCAAGATCGGCGCCAGGGGCCTGAGATCGATCATCGAAGGAGCGATGCTTGACGTGATGTATGAGATTCCGAGCCAGAAGGGGATCAAAGGCTGCGTGATGACGAAGGCGGCGGTTGACGGAGAGCAGGCGCCGACGCTGATCTATGCGGAATCCGAATTGCCCGGGGCAGAACAGCCGCGCCGCGGCAGGAAGAAGAACACGCTGGAGGAGACCGCCTGAGAGCAGATGAAGATCAGAAGCGCTGAACTGAAAACAGTATGCGGCTATACCAGCGTTTTGCCGTCTTCCTTTCTTCCGGAGATTGCATTTGCCGGCAGATCCAACGTCGGCAAGTCTTCCCTGATAAACGCGCTGATGCAGCGAAAACGCCTTGCCCGGGTCGGGGAGACGCCCGGCAAGACCAGGACGATCAATTTCTATGAGGTCGATGCCCTGGCCAGGTGGACGGAGGCGGGGAATCCGGACGGCGCAAAGAGGCCCGGAACGGGTCTGGAGGATCCGGCGGGGGCATCTTCCCCTGGAGTGGAAGGGCCCGTACGGTTTTGCCTTGTCGACCTTCCCGGCTACGGGTACGCGAATGTCCCGCCGGAGGAAAAGGCGAGATGGGGGAAGATGATTGAGCGCTACCTGAGAAGCGACTCAGACCTTCGGGCCGTATTCCTCCTGGTGGATATCCGCCATGAGCCGAATGCGAATGACCGGCAGATGTACGACTGGATTGTGCGAAGCGGCCATACCCCTGTTCTGATCGCGACGAAGGCGGATAAGCTCAAGCGCAGCAAGACCGGTGCGCAGATGAAGGCGATCCGGGACGGCCTGAACGCCCCGAAGGGAAGTGTGGTCTATCCTTTTTCCGCCCTGAACGGAAGCGGCAGGGAAGAGATCTGTGCCAGGATCTGTGAACTGCTGGCGGATCAGCGGGTGAAGGATGGCGATGGAGCCGGCAGCTGAAGGGATAGAACGTGCGGTTGCAATTCCGGAGTCAGATCCGGAAGCCGCACGTTTATGTTATATGTAAGGGTAACTATTCAGCACCCCCATTGCTCAGAACACTTCGTGTTCTTCGCTGTGGGCGGACAGAGCGGTTTCACCGCTTGTCCG
>CACXFW010000401.1 GCA_902767065.1 uncultured Lachnospiraceae bacterium
ATGCATTGCTGAAAGGAATTCAATTCGGAAGCATTTTCTTTCCGGTGCCCTGGTTCTCTGTATCACCAGTCTTGTGAGAGCCTGTATCTGCCGGGAGGAGGGAACGAAGTCCGATGATGAGGAGGATGATTCCTGCAGCAGAAGTGATCAGGATCAGTTTCCCTTTCGGGGTTGCCCACATATGTATCAATGAGGCGGTCCAGTTACAGACGAGAACGACTTTGGCATCGATATTATCCCTGGTGATCGGAACGGCGTCTGTGACCCTGTTATTATCCCCTTTCGTCGTGATGGTTCCGTCTTCATCAATCTTTTTGATTCTGTGAGTAATAACGAGGTTCTTTCCGCCCTCATCCTGTATGTGAAATGTCACTACGTCGCCTTCCCTGAGGCTGTCATTGCTGTCAAACTGTTTTGTAATGACGATGCTGTCCGTCTTCATAAACGGTTCCATGGATCCGGTGAGGACATAGACGGGCCGGTATCCCAGGACTGTAATCGCCTCTCCGGTCTTTCTTGCCTTCATAAAGGATATGATGGCAGCTGCCAGAGCGAGGATGCAGACAATGGTGACTGCCATGCTGATGGCTGTGCTGAGCAGGTGCAGGGTCTTCTTCATTGCAGCTTCTCCTTTCCATTGATCAGATTCGGGCAAAGAAATTGCAGATCCAAATGACCTTTCCCAGGACATCCTCCGGATCTGTTATCCAGGGATCTGCCTTTTTGTTGTTGTCTCCTTTCGTGATGAGTTTGCCGCGTGGCGTGATCTTGATGATGCGGTGACAGATCAGGGCGGATACCTGTTCGTCAGCATAGAGGTGGCTGAAGATGACGATATCCCCTGTTTTGTATTCCTGTGCCCGCATGTCCGTCAGGCAGAGGGCATCTGTAAGGATTGTCGGCTCCATGCTTCCTGACAGTGCGATGGACAGCCTGAAGCCGAATATATTCATCCTTGAGAGGTCACCATGCCCTTTGATAAGGGTGAACGCGCAGGAGAAGAGAACCGGTAAGAGAAGGAGAAAAGGAATACCCCTGGCGGCCTTTCTGAATGAGTGGGAGCGGTTTTCTGCAGGGATTGGTACTGGGTGGTGGATGTCCTTCATGCTTTCCGGGCCCTTTCCATTTTTGCGCAAAAAAAAGAAAGCCTGACGAAGGGCTTTCTTTACTGAAACTATTAAAATATTAGCATAATATGGCATCAGGCGTCAAATCCGGCAGCCTTGCTGCCCATCTGGATGCGCTGCGGATCAGGTCCTCCTGCTTCAGGCCATCACCCAGGTAAGGACGGTTGTTTTCGTGAATCCAGTGCTCCCGGAATCCGAGATCATCAATCCGGGAGAGGATGGAATCCAGCAGCCTTGCGTCTTTCCCGGCTGCGATGACCGGGATCTTTGAAAACGTCGGATACAGGAGAGTTCCGTCATAATCAAAGGTAAACGGAAGACTGTCTGCCCCGGCGAGGCGGATGAATTCATTCATCGCCCTGAAGGGGACATACCTGGCAACCGGCCGTCCGTCTGCCGGAGCAGTTTCACGGAGTCCTCCGGCAATGGATTCCTTCGTCGGTACATTGATAAACTTTGCCCGAATGTAAGCGGACGCGATTTCAGCCTCATCGATTTTCTTATAGTAAACCGGCCGCAGTTCAAAACAGCGTTTCTCATTTTTCCATGGATCCCTGCTGCCTGAGATCCTTCCGTAATCGTGTTTTTCCAAGGGACCGGAAGAATAGAACACATAAGGGGCGTAGGACAGTGTCTGCTTCATATCCTGGAAGATGCTTTCATCAAAATAACTTCTTACAATCTCTGTGCCGGTAGCCTGGAGGAGAGGAAGCGGGATCTCCTGCTTTCCTTTGAGCCTGTAATACGACAGGTCCTTCCGGAATCTGTCAAGCGGGCCGTTATACCTGTCTGACCTGACATATTCCATCAGTTCCCTGTGCCCCCTGCTTCTGGCGATCTTCGCTTCATTCTCGAAGAACCGGTCGATCAGCCGAAGATATTCCCCGCGAAGAACATAGTCATATGCCGGATTGGAGGCGGAGTCGTTGAAGGAGATGAGATTGCTCATCTCACCGAAGCACATGACATCGGGAATCTCACAGCTGTGCTCCCGGTAGAGTGCTGCGATGATCTCTGCCCGCTGGCAGTACAGAGTCAGGTCGTCAATCACCGTATCAGTGTTGTCAGCACTGATTTCCTGTGCGAATGCTTTTGGATAGAACAGGTTCTCGTTGCGGGCGGACTGCTTTTCAATTGATTTCGGGGTAACCCCGTTTGCGCTGATGTCCGGGAAATGCCCAAGACCGGCAACGATATAATAGCCTCCGGATGCCAGGTCGGAGCCGGCACCGTAATCTATGACAGCAGCTGACACGCCGTATTGGGCGGCATTCTTTGTTACCATCTGCATGCGCCGGTCATTCAGAAGGGTTTCCAGGGTAAACTCTTTTCCTGACATGGCATTTCCTCCTTTCTGCACATCCTTGGATCGCCTGTATTATATCATAATATGACATAATACGTCAAATGTGCAGACCGGGTTTTTCTATCCTCTTTCCTGATCTCTGTTCCTGGATCGGCGCAGGGCTTCGCTGGCCTTTGAACCATGCAGGATTGCTTCCGCTTCGTCTATCTTTTCCTGAAGGGAGGGGAGAGTGGAGGGGTCTCTGCTGACCGTTCCGTTTTGCGGATTCTCGTACTTTTTGTTTTCAAGATCAGGGTCTTCATGCGGTGCGCTGACATTTTCCGGAAACGGGGGAAGACCGCTCTGATCCGTCACTACGGCCCGTCTGATGTTCCGGGTTGAGTTTCCGACTTTCTGCTGCTGGTACACGAAATCGCCAAAGAGCGCGTCGCCGGATGTGTTGGCATTTCCGTCAAGCATGTCTGTGTAATCGTCGGGAACGATCCTTTCTTCGTTTTCTTTTCCATCGGGTAGTATG
>CACXFW010000402.1 GCA_902767065.1 uncultured Lachnospiraceae bacterium
AAAATAAAACCCCGGAAGACAAAGCTTCCGGGGTTATGATACACTTTTCGCCGCAGCGGAATCGATCAATAAAGGTAACCGCTCAGATCCGTCAGATAAGCAAGCTTATCTGACTGGATCATGAGCAATTCCAGGAGGTGCTGAATAATTACAATTAAAGATCAATCTTTCCCATAAAGGAATCATTCAGCACATAGTAAGCCGCGTTGTCTTCCGGCTTCAGATAAAGATTGATGGTCTTCAGATCTGCAGCCTTCTTCTTCAGCTCACCGGTCCATACCTTCTTCACCTTTTCAGTGATCTCCTCGATCCTGATATCCTTGCCGAGATACTGCAGAGAAACGCTTTCCCTGACAGCAGCCTTCTTCGCGGCAGTCTTCTTCTCATCTGCCTCAGCCGTGCCGGCAGCCTTCTTCGAAGCCGTCTCTGCAGTCTTCTTCGCAGCGCCTGCCGCCTTCTTTCCTTCCTTCTCAGCGGAATTCTTCCCTTCCGCACCGGCTTCCTTCACTTCCTCGGCGGCCTTCTTCGCAGTCTCTTCCGCTTTCTTTCCGGCCTTCTTCGTCTCTGTCTTCTTCTCAGTCTTCACAGCTTCTGCCTTCTTCACGGTCTCTTCCGCTTTCTTCACGGTCTCCTCCGCTTTCTTCTCGGCCTTCTTTACCTCAGCCTTCACAGCTTCTGCCTTCTTCTCAGCCTTCTTCGTCTCTGCCTTGACTGCCTCAACACCCTGATCGGCTGCTTTCTTAACCTCCGCAGCCTTCGCCTTCGCTTCTGCTTTGACTGCCTCAGCTTTCTGATCGGCTGCCTTCTTAACCTCTGCAGCTTTCGCTTTCACTTCTGCCTTGACATCTTCCTTCTTAGCGGCAGAAGTCTTTTTCACTTCCTTCATAACAACCTCCTCCTGATGTAATCCGAGATCAAAAGCCCACCTTCCTGCCCGCGCCCGCATCGTTTTCACACAGAACGCAGGAAATTCCCTTTACCGTTGTGGATGATACTCTATTCATCTTTGATTTTCAAGCCTTGATGCGCAAAAACACGCTTATACATGTGGGAAAAAGGCACTGTATGCCGCAGCAATCACATCACGAAGTGGCAGTTCCCATTTTCCATGAAACGGATTACTTCCCGGGAGATTCCTTCATTTACAGGGTCCGACAGCAGGGGATCTTCTTTCAGAATGCTCCCGGCCGCCTCGGCAGCGTCATGCATCACATCCGCGTCGGCATAGATATCCGCGAGGGCGAACCCGATCTCCCCGCTCTGCCTGACGCCAAACAGTTCGCCCGGCCCTCTCAGTTCAAGATCCTTTTTCGCGATCTCAAATCCATCATTCGAGGATTCCAGAATCTTAAGTCTCTTCCTGGTCTCCTCTCCCTGCATCGAACTGATAAAGATGCAGTAAGACTGTTCTTTCCCCCTTCCGACTCTTCCCCTCAGCTGATGCAGCTGTGCCAGGCCGAACCGGTCCGCGTTTTCAACCAGCATAACCGTCGCATTCGGCACATTGATCCCTACCTCAACCACTGTCGTGGAGACAAGCACATCAATCTCGTGAGAAGAAAAACGCTCCATCACCGACTGTTTCTCACTGCCTTTCATCCTTCCGTGCAGATACTCCACACGCACCTTCGGAAGATATTTCCTCAGGGCTTCGCAAAAGGACTGCGTGTAATCGATCACGTTCTCTGCTTCGATCTCCTCCGATTCCTCCACCATCGGACAGATCACATATGCCTGCCGGCCGTCCAGCACCTTTTTCGCGACAAACTGGCAGGCCTTCTCCCGCCAGGAAGGATCTACCACCGCATTTCTGATCGGAAGACGGTCCGCAGGCATCTCATCGATCACGGACACATCAAGATCTCCATAAAGAATGACCGCGAGCGTCCTTGGAATCGGGGTCGCGCTCATGATCAGGGAATGGGGATGCAGCCCCTTCTCTTCCAGAGTCTGTCTCTGGTGGACGCCAAACCGGTGCTGCTCGTCGGTAATCACCAGCGCCAGCCGCTCATACTGCACCTTCTCCTGAATCAGCGCGTGTGTCCCGATGACAACCTTCACATCCCCCGTACGAATCCTCTCATACGCCTCTGACCGTCCGGCCGTCTTCATCGATCCCGTCAGAAGCTGCACGGCAATGGACAGTCCTGCCTGGCTGCAAAGTCTGGTAAATGCCTCATAATGCTGCCTGGCCAGCACCTCTGTCGGAACCATAAGAGCCCCCTGGAAGCCTGCAAAGGCACACTGAATCAGAGCAAGAAATGCCACGATCGTCTTCCCCGACCCGACATCTCCCTGGACGAGACGGGCCATCACCTTTTTCGAATCGATGCCGGCCGATATTTCACCCCAGACCCTCTTCTGAGCCCCCGTCAGCTCAAAGGGGAGGCTGTCCAGAGCCTTTTGTGTCTGCGGACACCTCTTCAGCGCGATGGCTCCTTCCCGGTCCTCCCGTCTTTGCCTGAGTCGTTTCAGCATCAGGATAAAACAGAAAAACTCCTCGAATACCAGGCGCCTTCTCGCCTTCGCCAGCCCCTCCTCTCCTTCCGGAAAATGAATCCCCCGCACAGCGCTCTTTCTGTCCGAAAGTCCATACCTCTCCCGTATGGACTCCGGAAGAAAATCCTGGGAAAGATCAACATGATCTGACCCGTAAAACACCTCCTTCAGTGCTTTCCGGAGCGCGTTTTCCGTAAGGCCGCGCACCAGGGGATAGATCGGCTGCAGCGTTTTTCTCAGCTGCGCATAGTCATACAGATCGTAGATCTTCGGCTGCTGGAGAAACACATGGCCGCCCTTCGTCCGGATTCTTCCACGCAGAATCAGCCTCGTTCCGGGCCGGATCTGGTTTCGTAAGAAAGGCATATTAAACCAGGTAATGTCCAGATAAACCCCGTCCGACAGAATCTTCCCTGTTGTGATCTGCATGGATTTCAAATGGCGCACGCTCAGTGTGCGCTCAAACACTCCCTCGACCGCAACCAGCCTTCCCTCATCAAAAGCAGTGAGGGAACCCGCTCGGACCGGCTCTTCAAAATGATCATACCCTCTCGGATAATACCGCACGAGATCACCGACCGTTAATATTCCGGCCTTTTCAAAATGTGCGCCGGTTTTCGGGCCGATTCCCTTAACGGCAGTGATCGGAGATGACTGCGTCATAAGCAGATCCTTCTTTCATTCCCATAGAAAACCCCGGAAGAGGAGCCTGTGCCGGCCCTCTCCCGGGGAATGACAGACAATTCATTCCGCCTGAACGGTTAGCAACCATACAGGCAGAATTCCTCAGCCGTTTCCAAAGTCCTTACAACGTATCCGCCCTGTGCACATACCCCGGCTTGTCGCTCTCAGATATCAGTTCCTTGGTCCGGATCACCTTTGCGTACTTGTCAACAATCTGGGAATCCAGTGTCACACCGTCTCCGACCTTGGCATAGTCCAGAATCACGCTGTTCCTGACAACGGCGCCCTTTCCGATATGAACGCCTCTTCCGATGATGGAATGCTCCACCGTTCCCTCAACCTGGCATCCATTGGCAATCATCGAATCCTTCACCTTTGAAGTGTCATAGATGCGGGACGGATTCGAATCCGTCGTCCTGGTATAGATCCACCATCCATCCTGGAACAGATCCCTCTGGTTCTTCGGATCAAGCATGCTCAGGTTCGCCTCATAGAAGGACTGAAGGTCATCAATGGAAGCGAAGAATCCCTTATGCTGTACGCCGCGGATCTCCAGCTCCTCCCTGTTGATCATGACAGACAGCATCTGTGCGAGAGAATATGTGGAGGAATACTTCGCCGCTCTCTGGACAAGATCAATAAACAGTGACTTCTTCATGATATAGGTATCCATGAATACACACTGATTCTGGCGGTTGCCGCGGTTGATCTCCAGGGAGGTGACAATCTGATCCTGATCCACGCTTACAACACGGCAGTTCAGATAGTGATCCTTCGCATTGTTCACCTTGTGATAAAGCATGGTGATGTCGGCGCCGGACAGAATATGCTCATCCAGAAGCTCGGAGAAATCCTGTTTGTAAACCATGTAGCACGGAGCGATGATCACATATTCCTGGGGAAGTTCCTCCAGGTGGTGCAGGTTATCGAGATAATCTGAGACATCCGTATTGTAAACCTCATTCTCCATGTGGTGGTTGCAGTAGAACAGCTGGAGACTGTCCCTCTTGGAGTTCAGGTTTTAACTGCGTCCGGTTCCCAGATGATCCGTAAGCGCCTTCGGGTGCTTGTTCAGGTAGACCTGAATGCTCTTGATTCCACTGTTGGAGAAGTTCGAGATCGGGAAGTCAATGATCCGGAACTTGCCGATGAAGGTAAATGCGCCCGCCGGCCTGTATTCCTGGAGCCCGTGTACGTTCACGCGCCGTGGCGTCGATGTAACGATTCCAAATGCTTTCGCTGCCATGTCATTCTACCCCCTTCACATTCTTGGAGACCAGGATAATGTTCTCGCTGTCAGCCGATCCGACGACCGCGCCCTTCCCGATCTTAACGCCGCTGGCAATGATCGCACGTGTGACCGTTGCGCCCTCTTCCACCTTCGCGTTCGGCATCAGAACGGAATCGATTACCTTCGCTCCTGCCTTGACGATGGAAAGTGTGGACAGAACGCTGTTTTTCACGAGTCCTTCCACCTGCGTGCCCTGTGTCAGATAGACACGCTCCACCTCCGCTTCCGGTCCGATATACGCCGGGAGCGAAGAAGCATCCTCCGAATAGATCCTCCAGGTCGGATCGCTCAGATCCAGCTCGTTCTTCTCATCCAGAAGATCCATGTTCGCCTCCCACAGGGAGTCGATCGTTCCCACATCCTTCCAGTAGCCCTCGAAGCGGTAAGCGATCAGCTTCTTTTTCTCAGCGAGCATGGTCGGGATGATATTCTTTCCGAAATCATGATCGGATTCCGCGTTCTTCATATCGCTGACCAGAAGCTTGCGCAGATCTTTCCAGTTAAAGATATAGATTCCCATCGAGGCCAGATTGCTCTTCGGATGAGCAGGCTTTTCCTCGAACTCCACGATGTCGCCTTCCTCGTTGGTGTTCATGATTCCAAAGCGGCTTGCTTCCTTGAGCGGGACCGGACGAACCGCGATCGTCGCGCTCGCTCCCTGTTCGATGTGCGCCTGCAGCATCTTGTCATAGTTCATCTTATAGATGTGATCCCCCGAGAGGATCAGAAGGTATTCCGGATTGTACTGGTCGATGAAATCGATGTTCTGGGAGATCGCATCCGCAGTCCCGCGATATACGTCAAGTCCCGTATCCGCCTTCTCGCGCGGCGTCAGCACAAATACGCCGGAGTCGTCAGAGTCGAGTCCCCAGCGCGAGCCGGCTGCCACATAGCTGTTCAGAAGAACGGATTCATACTGGGTCAGCACACCTACGATATTGATTCCGCTGTTCGCACAGTTGCTGAGCGGGAAGTCAACGATCCGGTACTTCCCCCCATAGGATACCGCCGGTTTCGCAACCTTGTCGGTGAGCTCGTGCAGCCTGCTTCCACGCCCGCCAGCAAGAATCATCGCCAGCATATTACCTTGCTTCATGATAGATTCCTCCATCCACATAAGAGATTGTCTGCAGTTACCGATTCCGCCGGCATTCAGGACGTGAAAGCCGGACGGTACATTTGATTAAACATCTTGTAAACTATTATACGTCATATTTCAGATTTGTCACTATCAAAATTGTATTTGTACCGGATCCG
>CACXFW010000403.1 GCA_902767065.1 uncultured Lachnospiraceae bacterium
CATTCTCTGGTCATTTTGAAGACAGTGTTTCCGTATACCACGATCCGGCGTAAGGAACAGGTCCTGACCGCCCGCGCGAAATCCTGAGCGGCCGCCGGAAAGCGCAGCGCATCACTTTGAAGATCTTTGCTGGATTCCTTCGCTCAGAAGAGAGAAGGCCAGGATCATGAGTACCATGGTGAATCCGGTCGAAAGAGCGTACCAGGGGGCTTGGGTCAGGTAATTCTGGCTGTCCCTGAGCATGGATCCGAGGCTTGCCTGAGGAGGCTGGATTCCGATTCCGAGAAAGCTCATGCCTGCCTCTGCCAGCACTGCGTTGTTAAACCCGATCGTCATGGCAGGCACCAGAACCGGAAGGGTATTGGGGAGAATATGCGCATACAGGATGCGCGGCACTCTGACCCCCATCAGCCGTGCGGACTTGATATAATTCAGATCCCGGATTCCCGCGTACTGCGTCCGCACGACCCTGGCAAAGCTTGGAATGAACAGGATCCCGAGGGCAAGGATGATGTTGGCCTCATTGCTGCCTGCGATACTGATGATGACAAGGGCGAGAAGAATCGCAGGAAACGCGGTGATCGTATCGCAGATCCGCATCAGGATCAGGTCCGCCGTCCCGCCAAAGTACCCGCACAAAGCGCCTGTCAGGATCCCCGCGCTGCAGCCGATCAGAACGACCAGAAACGCGATCAGGAAACTGGTTCCGGCCCCCTGCATCACCCGTGAGAAGAGATCTCTTCCGAAGTTATCCGTCCCGAATAAATGGGCCGGCGACGGAGGCTGCATCTTTTCTTTTGCGTTCATCGCCGTTGTGCTGTACGGTGTCCAGAAGAAGCCGGTTACGATGACCACTGTGAGGAGGGCGGAGAGAATTCCGCCCGTGATCAGGTATCCGTTTTTCTTTTTTCTCACCACAGTCCCTCCTTTCCCGGTCCCGTCAGGCTGCGGATCCATTCCCGGTACGGATATGCACAGGCAGGTTGTTTCTGAACAGCTCCTAAGCATCCGCCCTGCGCCGCGGATCCAGCAGGCGGTTCACGGTATCCGCCAGGAAGTTGACAAGCACGATCCACGCTGCAAGAAGAACGACGATCGCCTGCACCACCGGAAAGTCCCGGTTCCCGATCGACGAGATCAGCAGCCTTCCGATTCCGGGGATCGCAAAGACCTGTTCGATGATGATGGTCCCTGTCATGATCTCGGCGGCGCTCACCGCCAGAAATGTCACGATGGGAATCATCGCGTTTTTCATGACATGCCTGACCAGAATCTTCCAGGGCGGCAGTCCTCTCGATTTCGCCGTATAGATATAGTTCTTCGTCAGCTCATCGCGGATCGAGCCGCGCAGCATCCTGACCGTCATGGCGATTCGCGGAAGCGCCAGGCACAGAGCCGGAAGCAGCAGATAGGCAATGCAGCCAAAGACGCTGTCAGACAGAGGAATGAAATTGCCGGGCATGAACCATTTCAGCACGATCCCGAAGACGTAGCAGGAAATCACTCCCAGGAAAAATGGCGGAACCGCCATGAGGATCTGGTCGGCAATCACAGTCAGGTGATCTGCCAGACGGCTTCGAAGACTTCCCTGGGCGACTCCCAGCGGAATCGAGATCAGAACTGTCATCGCGAAGGACAGCACGGTGAGAAGAACCGTCACCGGCAGCTTGTCCGCCAGAAGGCTTTCCACCGGCCTTAAGTAGTTGTAGCTGGTACCGAAGTCTCCTCTGAGAAATGACACGAGCCAGTCCCAATACCGGATCAGCACCGGCCGGTCCAGGCCAAGCTGATTGCGAAGCTGCGCGACCTTTTCAGGCGACGCATTTGTCCCGAGGATCTTGGTTGTCGGGTCGCCCGGGATGATCTGGAAGGCGAGGAAGGCGAGCAGGGAAACGATGAACAATGTAATAATGAGAGATGCAACTTTCTTTCCGATTCGTTTCATCTGCCCGCCTCCTCTGCGTTCTATACTGGCTGACGGATAATCTCTGCGTTCTGTTCCGGCTGACGGATAATCTCTCCGAAGCCAGTATGGAATTGACGCGATCATTTCATTATGCTGCCGGGTGAATCTTCGAGAAATCTACCGCGTAGAGCGGGTAGAATTCATATCCGGTGAACGCCGGATTCAGCACCACGAAGTCCGCAAGGTCCTGAATGTAAACATTCGCGGCGGTATCCGAGAGAATCTTTTCCGCCGCCTTGTATGCCGCAGCCTGCTTTGCATCGTCTGCCGTATGCTGCGCCTTTTCGATGGCGGCGTCATAATCCTCATTGCTGTAGCTGATCATGTTGGAGGGGTCTGTGGACACCCACCTTTGAAGCAGCGCGTCCGGACTGAGGTAGGCTGCGTCAAACCCGATCACCGTCGCGTCAAAGTCGCGCCCCTGGTAGACCTCGCTCAGCCAGGTGCTCCATTCGACCTTCTGGATGCTTGCGTTGATGCCGCATGCCGAGAGCATTTCCACGATGACGCTGGCGGTATCCACATGCGGAGTATAATTCGACGGAACCTTGATCGTGAAGCTAAGTCCCGATGCCCCGGCTTCCTCCAGAAGCTCAGCGGCCTTTGCCGGGTCATAGGGATACGCGTCCACAAGGCTTTCGTCAAAGTATCTGGAAAAGCCCGGATAGATGCTGCTTCCAAGCTTCCAGCCGTGCCCGTCCTCCGTAAGCTCCAGGATGGTGTCAACGTCAATGGCATAGCACAGTGCCTTTCGCACTCTCTCATCGTCAAAGGGCGGCCTCGCGTGGTTCAGATAGAGCGCCTGAACAAGGTTCATTTCCCCCTCAATCACCTCATACCCGTTCGACAGACTGTTAACCTGGTCCAGGGTCATGTGGAACGCCATGTCCAGCGTGCCCGCGTCAAGCGAGGTGTACAGCGCGTTTGCGTCCTCATAGATCCGGCAGGTAACCTTCGACAGCGCCGGAGCGCCTCCATAGTAGTCGTCATTTCTTACGAAGATGACTCTGTCCTGAGGGATGTAGGACTCGAACCGGAAGGGGCCGGTCCCAACCGGCGCCGTCGCCTGATCCGTGTAGTCCTTCGGAATGATGGAAACACTGGAGACGGTGCTCAGGAAGCTGCTGTTCGCCTCGGGAAGCGTGATGGTGATCACATTTCCCTCAGCGGTGATCTCCCCGATATCAGAAAGCGCCCCGGCTACGGCCGTATTGGTCGCAGTCGCGGCGCAGGTTTCGAAGGAATAGAGGACATCCTCTGTCGTCACCGTTTCACCATTGTGAAACTTCACTCCGTCACGAAGCGTGAAGGTATAGGTGCGTCCATCCCCGGACACATCGTGCGCGGATGCGACGGCGTCGACAAAGTTTCCGTCTGTGTCAGGCTTTACAAGCCCTTCAAAAACATTGAATAAGACCTCTCTGGTTCCTGCTGCCGTGATCTGATACGGGTCAAGACTGTTGTCCAGGTCCTGGGAAAGACCGACCACAAGCTCGGTCTTCCCGGAAGAAGCGTTCTTCGCCTCTCCGGCCAAAGCAGTCGTTGCGCCAGGGCCAAAGCCGGGTACGCACGACAATACCGAAAAGGACACAAGCATAGCGATCCATTTTTTCATAGCGGGATTCTCCTTACATTTCAATACAGTTCGCTGCTCGCTTCTCCCATTATTAAATTGTCGGTCTTATTCTAACGGAACGCTCCCTTCGTTGCAAGCAGATTTCATGCACAGCTGTTTATACTGGTTAACCTTAGCGATTTCCAAGCGTCAGCGCCGGAAAGCGCTTAGTTTAACCGCATATACCGCGGTGAAATCGTCCAA
>CACXFW010000404.1 GCA_902767065.1 uncultured Lachnospiraceae bacterium
GGACAAGCGGTGAAACCGCTCTGTCCGCCCACAGCGAAGAACACGAAGTGTTCTGAGCAATGGGGGTGCTGAATAGTTACGTTTTTTCTTCCTGCCCGGGCCCTATGTAGCGCAGCGCAAGCATGGTGATATCATCAAACTGCGGGACATCGCCGTCGAAGTCGTCAACCGTGCGCAGCATGTAGTGAACCAGCTCCTGCGGATTCGCACCCTTCTTCCTGTTCAGCGCCTCAATCATGCGATCCGTGCCGAACTGCTCATTTTCCGCGGTGGTCGCCTCAGGAACGCCGTCCGTGTACAGGAAGAGTGTCTGTCCGGGATCAAGGTCAAATTCATAATCACGGTACCTGACGCCTTCCAGCCCGCCGAGCACAAAACCGTGTCTGTCATGGAGCAGTTCAAAGGCGCCGTCCTTGTTCTGCAGGACAGGAAACTCGTGGCCCGCGTTGGAGGCAATGACATTGCCGGTGGACAGCGTCATGATTCCGAACCAGACGGTAACGAACATGTTCGCATCGTTATTGAGGCAGATCCTGTTATTTGCCTGCTCAAGAACCTCATGCGGCAAGATCCCGAGCTGCGCGATATTGGCGATGACGATCTTGGACATCATCATGAACAGGGAAGCGGGAATCCCCTTTCCGGAGACATCCGCCATGATGATGCCGAGATGGTCGTCATCGATCAGGAAGAAGTCGTAGAAATCTCCCGCGACCGCTTTTGCCGGCTTCATCAGCGCGTAGACCTCAAACTCATGGCGGTCAGGAAACGCGGGAAAGGTATTCGGCAGCATGCTTGCCTGAATGCGGTTCGCGATGTCAAGCTCGGTGCCGATGCGCTCCTTCTCCTCTGTCGCGGCTGTCAGGTTGTCCATATAGCGGAGAATGCCCAGCTGCATGTCACGGACATTCAGATACAGGTCGAGAATCTCGTCATCGCGCCGCGCGGGAACCTCGATGACTTGTGCCATCAGGTCCTTTTTTGTTTCCTGCCTGCCAAATGCACCGGCCTTCTGTGCCAGGTCACTGATCGGATCCGACACCATCCTCCGGATAAAGATGCTGCCAAAGAAGGTAGCGAGAGCAAGGATGGCAATGCTCAGGGTGACCATGCCCAGGACGAACAGGTTCCTTGTTTTCATGACCTCATCCATGTTCTGAATGGAACTGATCACGGCAGGACTGCTTTTGTCAGAAGATAATACCGGCTGAGCGCAGAAGCACAGCCAGCTGTCCTTTGACTTTACAACCATCGGGGACACAGAGGTATTGGCGGTCAAATCCTTCATCACATCCGGCTTTTTTCCCTTCAGGCCGAGAGAAAGGATCGATTCATCCGGATCCAGAAGAACCGTCGCGTCCTCCTCATCCTCCAGATCCAGCACATAGAAGGACTCTACCTGGGCACTGTCCCGGAGAAGGCGCAGATTGTCCATGCTGCCGGTATAATCCTCATACAGCCCGTTCGCCTTCAGGCAGTCCTCCAGAAGCGAGGGATTCTTTTCCTCCACCGCCTGACTGCGCAGCTTCTGATATTCCCCGGAAGAAACCAGATCCCGCAGCTGATGGAGAAAGTCGCCGTCCATGAAGGACGTCGCGGCAACGGAAAGCCTTCCGGCCTGCTCTTTGTAGAGGTTGTCGATGTCCCGGCTGTGGACAAAATAACCGCCGATCAAAAGCAGAAGGACGCTGAGACAGAAAAAGAGAAGGAGCACGGAGATCAGCAGTCTGCCGATGCGGTTTTTCCTTTTCATCATCTGTATATCCCTTGCTGTTATTCATCCATCAGGCGCGAGACCATATTCCAGAGACTCTGGGCCGAATTAAAGTTGGCCGGGATGATCTGTGTGGCCGGGATCGAGATATCAAACTCGTCCTCGAGCTGGGCGACGAGAGACAGAATCGCAAGAGAATCCAGATAGTGATCGTCTATCAGGGTCGTGCAGGTTGCATAATCCACTTCCGGCTGGATTTCTTCCAGGATTTCGATCAGTCGTTCCATAGGTAAACCTCCTTAATTACAGCTCTTCGCAGTGTTCATAGTCAGGGCAGTTCAGTGTACTGGTTTCGAAGCGTCTGCGCACCACTTTCAGATGACCGTCTTCCTCCTGCAGAAGGATCTCGGGAAGATCACGCGTCAGAAACAGCGCGATCCCTTCCGTCATGCAGTAAGCCCCGGTTTTCTCAAAGATCAGAAGATCGCCGGTCTGAAGATCCTTAGCGGGGAGCTGCTTCACCAGAAGGTCGTTGATCGTACACAAAGATCCGCAGATGGTCCAGTACTGATCAGATGATGCTTCCCGCGCCGGGAACAGGGTAACGTGCGGATGCTTCATGGCCATGACCTGTCCGTAGTAGACCAGCTGGTGCATTCCGCCGTCGACGATCGCAAAGTTTCCGGACTGATTGGACTTGGTGTCCACGACCTTCGTCAGGTAGCTGCCGCAGGACGCGGTGATGGCACGTCCCATTTCCAGGGTGACCTGTCCGTCGAATTCCATTGCGCCCAGGGCCTCTGAAAACCGGGCGAGAAATTCTTCTTCGTCATAGGATTCCGATTCGAAATAGGAGACCGCGAAGCCCGGACCAAACTCCAGCGTGTGCGCCTTGTAGTTATAGGTATCGTACAACTTTTTCAGGAAGAAATCCACAGATTCCAACTCCCGTTTTACTTTCCTGAAGGAAGTCTTCTGAGTTCCGGAGAAGAACTGGATTCCGTCAAAAGAGAGCGCGTCATAGGACGCCATATTGGCAACCGCCGACTCCACGTCCTCCTTGCTCATGCCGAACTGGTTGCCGCTGGTAAGGCGCAGAAGAACCTTCAGGCAGACACCGGCAGCGGAGGAAGCGTCCTGCAGAAGCTGAAGCTGGGACAAGGATTCCGCGGTAAAGACGCCCGCCGTATCTCCCTGCCGGATCCGCGCGGAAAACAGCGCAGGATCCTTGTACACGCCGGAGAGCACATATTTTTCGTGATCTGAGCCAAGAGAATCGCAGATTCTCAGCTCGCCGGGCGAACAGATCTCGAGGCAGTCCACCAGGTCATGAAGCTCCCGGACCAGGAAAGGATTGGCTTTCACCGCGTAGCACAGACGCACCCGCTTCGGAAGCATGGAACGCAGGAAAAGGACCCGCTCCTTCAGGGCGGCAATCTCAAAAACATAGGCAGGTGTGTGCCCCTTCAGGGCGGTAAGCTGGCTGTCATTTAACATAAGATCCTTCTTTCTGTATCGGTATACCGTTTTCCGGCCAACTGGAATCCGGTCACATGATTTCCGGCCCCCCGTTTTCGGCCAACTGGAATCCGGTCACATGATTTCCGGCC
>CACXFW010000405.1 GCA_902767065.1 uncultured Lachnospiraceae bacterium
CATGAGGTTCATATCGACAAACTCCACGCTGGTACCATATTCCTTCGCCTTCAGGTCCAGCTCACCTGCCAGGCGCACGCAGACATTGTGCTTTGCCATGGTCCAGTTCTTGACACTGGGCGTGCTGAGAAGGAGCAGGTCAATCCCTCTCTTCCTGCATATCCCCGCAACCTGGTCCAGAAGGCGCAGGTTGATCGCGGGAAGATCGTACTCACTCTCATCCGGCGTCATATAGCGGTCCTTCAGATACTGCGGAGCTTCATTATACACTCTCGCATGATAATACCCCTTCCGCACTTCGCGGGAGGTATAGTCGGGAACGCTGGTAAAGTCGTCTGCCTTCAGGCTCTTCCATCTGTCATGCCAGGTAATCACCGGGAACAGATACGAAACCTCACTGATCAGCTCATCCTTCCACGTAAACTCCGTAAACAGGACGTTGCACTCGATGATGACCAGTCCGGGAGTCTGCGTCTTCAGGACACGCTTCAGCATCTGCTTCAGATCGCACAGGTTCTCCGAGTTGACTCCGCAGCAGTAGCTGGTAATCCCTTCCTGGTGGAACATTTCCATCGGAGAGACCGATGTCCTTGATTCACTGTCACCAAGAAAGAACACATCGATGGTACCTTCCGGCTCCGCCTCGAAGCCATACGCCGCCCATGCGTCATGACCGGCCTCCTCGGTATTGTTCTTCGGCGTCACGAGGTTCGAAAGCAGAAGCAAAGAAGCTGCCAGCATTCCCGCAGTCACAAAGACAGGCAGGATCATTTTCAGGTATTTCATCTTGCCTCCTCAGAAATTCGCGTAGATCGGATCCACCGGCACATAACCGGTTCCGTAAGCGCCAAACAGGATGATAAACGCGATCATCAGGACTGTCACGAGCGAACGGACGGCCATGTTCTTTTCCATCAGGCTTCCGCGCACGTTACATCCTCTCTCCTTCAGGAGGCTGATGACAAACACAAACACGATCACAACTGCGACGATCACGAAATCCTGCGGATCCATCCCCAGCTTGAACACCTTGCCGTCAAAAAAGCTCTGAAACGATGCCTGCCGGAAGATCTGAACGAACATCTGCAGGCCATACTTCAGGCTGAGCGCCCGGAAAAACATTTCCCCGATCGCGACCAGAAGGAAGGTACGGACGATCTGGAACGCCCGGTACAAAGGCATTCTCCGGTTGAGACTGTGCTTCTCGCAAAATGCGGTGACAGGCGGATTCAGAACGTTCCCGATGACGATCAGGGTAAAATGATACATCCCGAAGAAGATAAAGCTCCACCCCGCACCGTGCCACAGTCCGTTGAAGAGCCATACGGCAAACAAGGCGATCGTGCTGCTGACCATGGGACCGTAATGATTTCCGAGCCTTTTGCGGCTCTTTTTCGTCAGTGCCTTGAGCGGCGCGCTTAATGACAGCGGATAATAGATATAATCCCGCAGCCAGGCTCCCAGGGAGATATGCCATCTGGTCCAGAATTCGGAGATCGTCCCCGAGAAGAACGGCTGGCGGAAATTCTCCGGAAGCACGATCCCGAAGCACTCTCCCGTGCCGATCACGATATCCATCGTTCCGGAAAACTCCATGTATTCCTGACAGGTAAAAAGGAGCGCCGCCAGAAATACCATGCCCCCGTCATACTTCGCGAAGTCGGTATACAGAAGCTCCACCGCCGCGTTGACCCGGTCGGCGACCACCAGCTTTTTGATCACACCGTACAGGATCCTCCAGCCGCCGCTCTGAAGGCCCGTAAGACGGATGCGGGGCACCGCCCACAGCCCCTTTGCCGTGTCCTCATACCGGACGATGGGGCCTTCCATCAACAAGGGAAAGAACGACAAAAACAGCGCCACACGCAGGAAGTTGCGGTCCGCAATGATCTTTTCCTTCTGCACGTCAAAGACATAGGACATTGCCGCAAGCGTATAGAAGGAAATCCCGATGGGCACCAGAAACTGCGGGATCCTGAACTGCCTTCCGGCATGGACAAGTCTGAGAAGGGTATTCAGGTTCTCCGTAAAGAACGCGGAATACTTCAGTGTGACAAGGATTCCGAAGCATCCGGCCGCCGCAAGGACCATCCAGAGGCGAAGCTTCCTGACATACGCTGCGCGGATCGCCTTCTTCTGAGACCGCTCCGCCGCCTTGAGCTCCAGATCCCTGTGACGGATCAGCGCGGCCATCCTGAGGCCAATCACGTAGACGATGACTGCGGCAGCGACGTTCCACAGAACCAGCGGCCCGCTCAGATACCAGAAAAATGCGTAGCTCGCTGCGAGAAGAAGGATCCTGCGCGCCATCTTCGGCAGGATCTGATACAGGATCATCACCGCGGGAAGAAAAGCAATCAGATATTCAAGAGAACAATAACTTAGCATGATGAAATATGGCTCCTCATAAAAACTGCCGGCAGAACACGCGCCGGACAGCTTTTGCGATTATAGCTCATTCTTGTGAAAAATGACAAGGGGAAGCGGCGGGGCGTGGCCTGCAGCTTATACAGATCCGGACAATTCCCTGCAGCGGTTCAGAAGCACTGCCCTTTCATTCTTCTCAGGATCCGTAAGGACTTCCTCCAGAAGGACGTTCAGGATCCGTCCGACTTCCTTTCCCTTCGGGATCCCGGCAGCGATCAGGTCGTCTCCGGAGACAGCCAGAGTGTGCAGGTTAAGACAGTCGCCCCGCGCGAGGATCCCCCTGTAGATCTCCTCTACCTCATCCATATAATGGAATTTCTTCTCCTGTACCTCAGGGTTCTGCCCGCTGATGTCCGCGCGCTTGACCTGCAGAAACCGCTCAAACAGGTCTTCTCCGATCTGAACGACAGCGCGCCTGACGCCCTCCCCGGTCAGTTCCGGATACAGGGAATGATTCCGGATCAGGCGGACAACGATGCGCTGCGTTTCCCGGTCATATTTCAGCCTTTCACAGACTTTTTCCGCAATCACGGCGCCCGGCGCCGCATGGCCGTGATAGTGAAAGATTCCATTTTCATCAATCGTCTGGCAGACGGGCTTTCCGGAATCATGCAAAAGCATGACAAGGCGCAAAACCCTGTCAGGCGCGATGGCACACATCGTCCGGATGGTATGCTCCCCGACAGTGATCCTGTGATGGGCATTGTTCTGAACCGCGTCCATCATCGCGTCAAATTCAGGGAGAATCACCTTCGTGATCCCGCACTCCCACGCGAGCCGGATCCGCTCCGGATGCGGGGAGACCAGCAGCTTTTCCAGTTCCATGCGGATCCGTTCCGCGCTGACATACTTCAGGGAGGGGGCAAGCTGAAGGGCTGCCTCTTTCGTCGCCGGATCCAGTTCAAATCCAAGCTTCGCACAGAACCGGACTGCGCGGAAGATCCTGAGCGCATCCTCCGTAAATCGGTCCTTTGCCTCCCCCACACACCGTACAATGCCGTTCTCCAGATCCTGCACCCCGTGAAACAGGTCAATCAGGCCGTCGCGCTCATTGTATGCCATGGCGTTGATCGTAAAGTCGCGCCGTTTCAGATCCTCCCAAAGGCTGCCGGTAAACCGGACCTGGTCCGGATGCCGGTGATCCGCGTACGCCCCGTCGATCCGGTACGTCGTCACCTCAAGGCTCTCCCCGTCCATGCGTACCGTCACCGTGCCGTGGGCAATCCCGGTATCAATGGTCCGGGGGAAGGCCTCCCGCACCTGATCCGGCGTGGCACTGGTCGTGATATCCCAGTCCTGCGGCTTCTCGCCAAGAAGGCTGTCTCTCACGCATCCGCCCACCACACAAGCCTCATATCCCAGCTCATGCAGCCGGTCAAGTACCTTTGCCGCCGGAGTCGGGATCCGGATCTTCCTGCTGCTGTTTTTCATGCATCTGTCTCCTGTCTCCTCTATAAACAACAGTTTATTCCTGACAATATCCGTTCGGATTCAGGTCTCGTAACGGCGCCTGCTCCCTGTTCCTGCCGGCGCCTGCTTCCTGTTTCTTCTGCTGTCCGGAACGCCCCGCCTCCCTTGTATAATCATCGGAATCCCTCACAAAAAGAAGCATGAACAAGCCGTAAAACCGTTCCCAAACTGCACAAGTTGTGCACAACTAAACTTTGCGCATTCGTGAAATTAGAATAAAATTGATATATTTATCGGTTGACACTCTCTACATGTGAGGGATATAATTGATTCCGCTACCAAGATTGAAGCCTGCGGGTTCAGTCGAAAGTTTTAATATCTATGGAGGTCCCGTAATGAAGGGTACAGTTAAGTGGTTCAACGCAGAAAAAGGTTATGGCTTCATCACTGGTGAGGATGGAAAAGACGTATTTGTCCATTTCTCCGCGATCCAGGGAGAAGGCTTCAAGACGCTGGATGAAGGACAGTCCGTCGAGTACGATCTGACAGAAGGTCAGCGCGGCATGCAGGCATCCAACGTCGTCAAGCTTTGATCAGAACCTGATTCTTTTATAGATAACGTGACTATATTAGAGACCTGATTGAACAGATACCCCGCTCCCCGGAGCGGGGTGGTTTTTTTGTCCTCCTGCCGGAGGCTTCTGCTCATCAGACTCTCGTATTCAGGAACGCAAGCTCCTTGGCCCCGGCCTCATCGGTCGGATACCTCTCGACATACTCCCTGCACTTATCCCGCGCCGTCAGGAAGTCAAGACGCTTTTCATACGCAACAATTTCATTGAAATAAAGCTCCTGCCTGCCTGCTTCCCCGCTCAGGCCAAGCCCCTGTGCGATATAATCAAGAGCCGCGTCCGTATCCGACACCGCCAGGGCACACAGAGCAAGTCCGTTATACGCATCCTTGTTCTCACCGTTCACGCTGAGGATCTGCGAATAGGTCGCCTTCGCATTGTCGTAGTCCTTCCTCGCAAGATAGATCTGTCCCATCAGGGCAAGCGCCGGCTCATACTGTTTATCAACCGGGCCGATCAGTGCAGAAGCAGCCTCATCATACTCCTCAAGATAGAAATAGATCTGCCCGACATTATAATAGTCTTCGACGCTCTCCGGCGCGATCCCCAGAGCAGTCTGCAGGTACTCATCCCCGATGCCTGACAGCTTCGCATCCTCATAGACGCTGTAGATATCCAGATACAGCTTATAGTTTCCCGGATCCAGGGAAACCGCGTAATCGAAGTTCGCCTCCGCCTCAGCCGTATTTCCCTGGTTCAGACGCGCGGCGCCGGTGTAAAAATACGCCATCACCAGCTTGTCGTCGAGCTCTGTCAGCGTCTCTCCCGTTTTAATCGTCCCCTCATAATCATTCAGCCGGTACTGGCACGTGATCTTATACTCCAGGATATCCTTCACAGTCTGCGGCATCTTGTCATCCGCACAGGAAAGCGCAGTGTCAAATGCAGTCACGGCATCCGCGTATTTCGCCTGCCCCATCAGGGCGATTCCGAGTCCCCGGTACGCCTGGAGCGCATCCTCGCCCTGCGAGACCGCTTCCCGGAACGCACTCTCAGCGCCCCTGTAGTCTGACGTCTCCATCGCCGCATACCCGGCATCCGTCTTCTGGGTGGATCCCTTCTTTCCCGATCCGCAGCCCGCGCACAGACACGCCGCCGCGATGACGCAGCAAAGCAGTACCCGTTTCTTACCGAACAGTCTTATCTTCATAGAATTCTCTCAGTGTTTGATTTTCCCGTAACTTCATCCAGTCTCCAGGCTCAGGGCCTGAAGGGTCTGTATCGAATAATACTCGCGAACGAAATTCATTGCCGATGAAAAAGGCTTCAATGGCATCAGGACTCCGTCACCGGCATAGCCGGTGACACCTCATGCCCAATTCTGGCATCAGGACTCCGTCCGCCTTCGGTGGCCACCTCATGCCCAATTCCGCGGTATACGGTTAACCTAAGCGCTTTCCGGCGCTGGCGCCTGGAAAGCGCTAACGTTAACCAGGATAGCCGGATCCCGTTCGAAAGGACGGGTCTTGAGGACGAAGCAGTTTCGACTACGGGACCTGAATCCGAAAGGATCTTGTCAGGAATAAACTATGGTTTATAGAGGAGGAGAACAGACCTCAGGATCCATGATCATGGCTGGCGATCCTCAGGCGGTTCCATGAATATCGATCACCACATACTCGGATCTGCATCCTGTTTTAAAGATCAGATTCCAGTCTGAGATGCCCGAGGTAACGATGAAGTCGGTGTGGTCCCTTTGTTCATGTCCATAGCTTCTGTCGTACTCCCCGGTCAGGACGCCCATCTGGTTGAATGGGAAGAACTGACCGCCGTGGGTGTGCCCGCTCAGTACGAGGTCCGCGCCCGCCAGGGCTTCTTCCCTGTATTCCACGGGCTGGTGGTCCAGCACTATTTTGTAAAGATCAGGATCGAGTCCTTCCATCAGCTCCGCCGGCGTTTTGCGGATCACTCCCCGGTAGCTTTCCGACTTGTCCTGCCGCCCGATGACATAGAAACGGCCGTCAACCAGCTGTACGTCGTCCTGCAGCACAATCACGCCGTTTTTCACAAGACTCTCATAGAGATCACTGTTGCTCCAGCCTCTCGCTTCCTCACTGAAGTATCCCTTGTCATGATTGCCATAGGAGAAAAAGACGCCGTATTTCGTATTCAGATCTCCGAGCGCCTCGCAGCTTCCGAGCATATCCTCCCTGGAAGTGTCGTCGTCGACGAAATCTCCCGTAATGAGAACGATGTCGGGATTCAATGCGTTGATTTCGAGCACATAATTGTGCAGCCCTTCCGCGTCAAAGGTAGCGCCGACATGAGAGTCGGCGAACTGTACAATCCTCAGGTCGCCCTTCAGATGGTCGCTTTCGATGGTATAGTCCTTCTCCCGGACAGACGTGCACAGGTACCAGGCGACGAGCATATAGCAGACGGTGAAAATGATGGCGCAGACGCCGGGAAGCCACGTAAACAGAGGAATTGCAGAAGCGGCCTTGCTGTCAGGACCGTATCGCTTCTTCCGGATGATCAGGAAGACCAGCTCACTCAGCAGCCAGAATCCGCCCAGATGAACGAGGCAGATTACCGTATTGACCAGGTTCAGCGTCAGCGTGAGAGCTGCGCACACTGCCAGATAGATCAGAAAGCAGATCAGCCATGCCCGCTTCTTCCTGCCGCCTGTCATGTTCCGGAAAACCGGGAAATTCGATGTTCGGTAAGACAGATAGCTCAGGAAGAACACAACGCCCAGGAGGGCGAGGATTACCAGGATTATGAAAACGCCCATTCCATCACTCCTCTATCAAAGATCGTTTGTCTCTGACAATATCCGTTCGGATTCAGGTCCCGTAATCGAAACTGCTTCGTCCTCAAGACTCGCACTTTCGAACGGGATCCGGCTCCTTTTTACGGATTCGCTCTGTTGTTACTATATCACAGCCCCTCCACCCACAGACCTCAGACCATCCGTGCTTCGCACGTATGCCGCGTCTTACGCCACTCCTGTCTGAGGTTGTGGAGGGGGGAGGTTCCTGCTTCGCAGGCCTTGTCTGCTTACGAAGATGGCTGCTTACATGCAAGCATGACGCATCCATCTTCGCAGGCAGACAGGCTGTGAATAGTAACGCTCTGTTCAGCATAATATATGGAATTATACGAAACAAAGGGGCGTGTGTACAGAAAGAAAATGGCCGTGAATAGTAACCCCAGTAACCTTAAATCACAGGGCGGCGGGGACGTGAGCTGTATCATCACGGGAGTGCTTCTTTCGGAATGCTGACCCTGTAATGAAGAGATGCGATGGTCAGCTGCGCTCCGTCATTCAGGATGACAGCCTGTCCGCTCTCCAGGCGGTGTCCGTCCAGGAAGGTTCCGTTTGTCGAGAACAGGTCTGTCACGTAGTATCCGTCTGTCCTGCGCTCGATTCTTGCATGCTTTCTGCTGACGGTATCTCCCGGGAGAAGGATATCGCACAGGGACCGGCTCTTTCCGAGGATCAGATGGTCCTGATCCAGATAGATATCAGGGCATTGTTCCTTCTGCAGGCTGACCAGGACGGGCCTGGCCTTGTGAAGCAGTCTCGTTCTTTCTTCCGGAACCCGGTCCGCAGTGAAGGAATCGCCCTGCGCGTATGCGGCCTGCCGCGCAGCGGATGGATCCTGCGCGTATGCGGCCTGTCGTGCAAAGGATGGGTTCTGCGCGCATGCGGCCTGCCGCGCAGAGGATGGGTCTTGCGCGTATGCGGCCTGCCGCGCAGAGGATGGGTCTTGCGCGTATGCGGCCTGCCGCACAGAGGATGTGTCCTGCGTGTAGGTGTCTTGCTGTGCATACACCTCATTTCTCAGGGACTGGTAGAACTGGTCATCACTCTGCGCGTCCGGATCATCATCGAACCAGATATTTTTCTTCTCGCCGGAGCGCTTCTCAAGGGAAGAACGGATGATCCAGATCAGGGCGGCGCACAGAAATCCCATGCCGAGGATCTGGGTGGGATCCATCTGGAAGAAGAAAATGGCGGCGCATGCGGCGCTCAGGATGATCATGGCGGGAAGCAGGAACCTGGTACGGGACTTTTTCTTTCCCGGCGGCGGCAGTTTTCTGACATTGGAGCCGGAGAATTCAGCAAAGTCAGAGCCGGGCGCATAGTTTTCATCTCCTCCGCCGTGCATGGCGCGTGCGCTTTGATCCGCATAGGCATCATCCCTGCGGCGTCCTCCGGCGCGGGCATTTACCGGTGGACTTCCTGCTGCGGAGGAATCCCCTTTGC
>CACXFW010000406.1 GCA_902767065.1 uncultured Lachnospiraceae bacterium
AGCCCGCTACGCTTCCTTCCTCCGCCTTACATCTGGCGACAATCTGGCACGCATTAATTAAAAGATGATTGAGATGACACACTAGCGAGATCTCAGCGCTGTATCAGACTTTCAAGATCAGAATAAAAGGATGGATAGGAGATGCCGGCGCAGTCGGCATCTTTTATCGTTGTCGGCCCTTCGGCGGCAAGAGCGCAGACAGCCATGCTCATCGCGATGCGGTGATCCAGGCAGCTGTCGATGGCAGCTCCATGAAGAGGCGCTCCCCCCTCGATGACCATTCCGTCAGAGGAAGGCGTTATCTTCGCGCCCATTCTGCGAAGAGCACGGGTTGTCGTTTTGATCCGGTCGGTTTCCTTCACACGGAGTTCAGCGGCGTCCCTGATTACGGTTGTTCCTTCTGCGTACGCCGCAAGTACTGCAAGAACCGGGATCTCATCAATCATGGAAGGAATCAGCTCAGCGCCGATTTCAATGCCGTGAAGCGAAGAGGAGCGAACCAGGAGATCCGCCGCTTCCTCGCCGCCTTCCATGCGCCTGTCAAGAAGATGGAACTCGCCGCCCATCCGTCTGACCGCTTCCAGAAGCCCGGTCCGGGTCGGATTGATCCCGACGTTCTGGATCAGGACTTCGCTGCCGGGGACAATCAGGGCTGCCGCAAGATAATATGCTGCCGAAGAGATGTCGCCGGGAACCGTGATGTATGTGCCGTGAAGACTGCTGCCGGGAGATACCGACGCTTCATAGCCCTTTGGCGTCTTCCGGGAGGCGACGCCGGCGCCAAACCCTGCAAGCATCAGCTCCGTGTGATTGCGGGACAGGACGGTTTCCGTGACACAGGTCTTTGAATCAGCATACAGCCCGGCCAGGAGCACGCAGGACTTGACCTGTGCGCTTGCGGTCGGAGACTGGTAATCGATCCCGTTCAGAGGGGCGGGTGAAATCCGGAGCGGTACGCAGTCATTTCCGGATACGGAAACGATATCCGCGCCCATCAGGCCAAGCGGCGTCATGATCCGTTTCATCGGCCTTTTCCGGATTGAGGCATCCCCGTCGAGAACGGAAGAAAAACTCTGTCCTGCCAGGATCCCGGAGATCAGTCTCGTGGTGGTTCCGGAGTTACCGGTATCAAGGACTGACGACGGCTCACACAGCCCTCTCAGTCCCCGCCCATGAACGATGAGGGTCCCTGTCTCCGGGTCTGTGTCAAATGCAATCCCCAGTTTCTGAAAGCAGGAGATCGTCGACAGGCAGTCCGCGCTCCTTAGGAAATTCGAAATCCGGGTATCTCCGTCCGCGATTGCGCCGAACATCACCGCACGGTGTGAAATGGACTTGTCCCCGGGAACGCGGATGATTCCTTTTATATGCCGGGCAGGGCTGATGATCTGATTCATATTCTCTGTTCTCCACTGTAAATCTGTGTATCTGGCTACTCATTTTCCCACACGCTGTAACGGTGATGCCTGAGCAGCGTGACCGCCTCCTTCATGGACTTTCTGTCATAGAATTCGATGGCCAGCGCGCCCTTCTCATAGACGCGGTTGTGCACGATGCGGATATTCTTGAGTGAAATGGAATGCACAGCGAGGATGGTTGCGACCGTTGCGATGGCGCCGCTCTCGTCGATGACATCGCAGTAGATCAGGAACGTGTTCTTTACCGGACCCGGCGACGCGAAGCTGAAGGAATCGCGGTAATCCCGGCTTTTCTCGAACATCCTGTGGATATAACCGCCGTCTGAGCTGCACATATGGTCTCTTGCTTCGATCATCCGGTCAAGGAAGGCGTCCATTACGCGGGAAATGTTCGAGCTGTTTTCGACGCAGATGGATTCCCACATGGAAGGGGAAGAAGAGGCGATCCTGGTGATGTCGCGAAACCCGCCTGCCGCGATGGTCTTCATGTGCTCCTGTTTTCCATCCAGGTCATGAACCGTATTCACCAGGGAGGCCGCGATGACATGGGGAAGGTGGCTGATCGCTGCCGTGATGAAGTCATGCTCTCCGGGATCAAGGATCAGGGGAATCGCCTTGAGGGAAAGCGTGAGACAGCGGAGCACTTCCACGCTTTCAGGCGGAGTATCCTCCGTTGCGGTAATGATATAATACGCGTTCTCGAACAGATGATCGGTCGCGTTTTCAAGACCGGACTTTTCAGAGCCCGCCATGGGATGTCCTCCGACGAACCTGGAGGAAAGCCCCAGCTTTTTCACCGCTTCGTGAATCGGCGCTTTCACGGATCCCACATCGGTCAGAATGCAGCCTTCTCCGATAACGTCAGACAGGTCAGGGAGTATGGAAATGTTCTTTTCCGCAGGCGCGCACAGAAACAGGATGTCGCACTCTGAAAAGCGCGGATCCCTTGTGTTCTCGCAGATTACATCGATGATCTTTTCTTCAAGCGCCCTGCGGCAGGTTTCCTTTGAATGGCTTACCGCCATGATCTTACAGCCAGGATCCACTTTTTTCAGATTCTTTGCCAAGGAACCGCCGATCAGGCCGAGCCCGATAAAACCGTATGTCATGCTTTCTCCCCCTGTCCGTCTGTCTTTCGTGATTTCAACCATTAAAGTGCTGCTGCTCATCAAGTATGCCATAATGTCATTGAATGCGCAAGTGTATCCTCTTTTGTTGTTACAGTTTACAGCCCGCCGCAAGAGTACTTCGTCAGATAGCTACAAAAGCCTTGCATTCAAAGCCCTGTTTATGTAAAATAATCGCATATGGGCATTTGCCCGAATTACGTGAATGGAGGAAGATACTCATGAAAGTTTACAACACTGACAAGATCCGCAATGTTGTGCTGCTTGGCCACGGCGGAGCGGGTAAGACCAGCCTTCTGGAGGCGATGGCTTATCTGTCCGGCATTACGACCAGACTGGGAAATGTCGCCGATGGGAATACCCTCAGTGATTATGATAAAGAGGAGCAGAGCAGGAAATTCTCGATCAGCACCTCAGTCGCGCCTGTCATCCGCGGTGATGTCAAGATCAATGTCCTTGACGCTCCCGGTTACTTCGACTTTGTCGGAGAGGCGGAGGAAGCCGCTGCAGCGGCCGATGCCGCGATCATCGTGATCAACGGCAAGAGCGGCGTGGAAGTCGGAACCCAGAAGGCATGGGATCTGTGTGAGAAGTACAGTCTGCCCAGGATTTTCTACATCTCCAATATGGATGTAGAGAACGCTTCCGCAGTCAATGTCGTGGATACGCTGACCGAGCTGTATGGAACGAAGATTGCTCCGCTGTATCTTCCCATCCGTGAGAATGAAAAGTTTGTCGGATATGTCGATGTCGTTTCCCAGAAGGCATTCAAGTATGTCGATAAGGAGAAGAAGAAAGAGTGTGACGAGCCCGCCGATATGAAGGATGATGTCGCATCGCGCCGCGACGCGATGCTTGAGACCGTCGCCGAGACCAGTGAAGAGTTCATGGACAAGTATTTCGGCGGAGAAGAGTTCACCGATGAGGAAGTTTTCGGCGCCCTGAAGCAGAACGTGTGCCAGTGCGACATGTGCCCGGTTGTCATCGGCTCTTCTACCAACCTGCAGGGAATCAATATCCTTCTGGACGATGTAATCCGTTACTTCCCGAGCCCGGCAGAGCGCACCATCTCTGGCCAGGACGTGAAGAATGACAAGCCCTATGAGGCTAATTACAATCCGGACGGCGCGAAGAGCGCATTTATCTGGAAGACGATCGTCGACCCGTTCATCGGCAAGTATTCCATGATCAAGGTCTCTTCCGGCGTTCTGAAGCCGGATGACATGCTCTATGATACGGAGTCACAGGATGAATTCCGCGCGGGCAAGCTGTATGTCTTCAGCGGGAATAAGCCGCAGGAAGTCCCGGAGCTTCGCGCCGGCGATATCGGAGCCATTGCGAAGCTTGACGCGGCGACCGGTGATACGATCTCCACGAAGGCTTCCCCGATTCTGTTCGAGAAGTTTGATGTTTCGACCCCGTATACCTACAAGAGATATGCGGCGAAGAACAAGGGCGATCTCGACAAGGTGGCGCAGGCGCTTTCGAAGATCGCGCAGGAAGACCTGACCATGAAGACGGTCAATGATGCGGGGAACCATCAGACGCTTCTGTTCGGAATGGGAGACCAGCATCTTGACATCATCATCAGCAAGCTGCAGTCCAAGTACAAGGTTGAGGCTGAACTGAGCAAGCCGGCTGTCGCGTTCCGCGAGACGATCCGCAAGAACAGCGATGTCGATTCCAAGTACAAGAAGCAGTCCGGCGGCCATGGCCAGTACGGACATGTCAAGATGAAGTTTGAGCCTTCGGGCGACCTGAAT